>JAPPNE010000176.1 GCA_028818775.1 Deltaproteobacteria bacterium
CTTCAACACCGTTGGCGACAGTCTTGTACTGTCCACTAAAGCGGGGTAACTCCATGAGCCGTCAGAGAGATTCCAGCCCACATCCTGGAGCAGGGCGTCGATCTTGACGCGCGCAAAGGCTTCGGTCGTGCCGCTCATGCCACCGTCCAGGGATCCACGAGTTCGACGTCCGTGCTTTCAAAATCCCGCACGTTGCGCGTCACGAGGACAGCGCCACGGGAGCGCGATATGGCGGCAATCTGACAGTCGGCCTCGCCGATCGGCCGGCCAGCTCGGCGACGGCCGGATGCGATCTCCGCATAGGCTCGGGCCGCGGCGCTGTCGAACGGCAGAATCCGTTGCGTGAACCCGAGATCGAGCCACTCGCGCATGGCGGCTTCCAGTGCGTTTCGTCGCCTGCCGGCCGACATGATCGCGACGCCGTACAGCAGTTCCGCTTCGCTCACGGCCGTCAGATACATCTCCTCCGCGTCCTGCCCGGCTATCCACGCCGCCACGGCGGGATTCGGCACAGGGCGCATGAGTTCGGATGCGACATTGGTGTCTATGACAAACATCGCGAGCGTCTCAGGAGAAGTCCGGAGGCTCGCGCATCGGACCGCGTGGAGGAAGTTCGAGTTCGACGCCGCCAAGGGGCGCGAAGCACTCCTGTGTAAACTTCGCCAGATCCCGTGGGACGGTCCGTCCGCCGTTCACCGCGTCACGCAGGATGACGCGCACCTCTTCCTCCATGGAGCGGTGGTGCTCGGCCGCGCGCACGCGCAGGCGCGTCTTCACCTCGTCGTCCAGGTTGCGGATCGTGATACTCGCCATGGTCGTCCTCCCATGGTTGTCAACTTACGCGGGGATTGCGATGCAATCAAGATGCTGTGGACATCTCTAGCAGCAGATACAGCGTGTCCGGATGTTCTGTGTAGCGGTGGTGCTCGCGGTCAATCAAGGATCGGAGGGTCGGGTGGCCTGTCTCCGAGTTCACTCACTGTACGGCGTAAATTCGCCAGATAGCGCTTCATATCTTCCAGGAACCGAACTGCCTTACGAATGCGTTCCTTGTCGCCGGGCGTAAACGGCTCCGACTTATGGATCGCGTTGTTTCGTAGCTTGCGAATCTTCTCAAGGTCGTTCAGAGTTCCGACCGGAAACAGTCCGAGAGCCCAGGCGAGCCGCGTTCTTTGTTCGGCACCCCGAGGAACGGCCTGCTTCAGTGTCTTGGTCTCAGTTCCGGGGTACTGATCTGTCAGATGTTGGAAGGTTCGTAGGATATTCTGCTCTAGTTCCTCGTCGAAGGACGCGCTGGCCAGCGCAATAGCGGCTCGCGGAGGGCTTGCTTCCAGTTCGTCGGAGTATTTTTCCATTGCTTCCCAGTTCCGCACAATGGCGCGGTGCAATCCGTCGTCCGAATCCATCGGATCTCCTTTCGTCGCGGTAATGAATCGCCCGCTCTTCCATATGACCTCCCCCTCCTCCCGCCTATCCTTTCCTCATTATCATCATCCCCCTGAGCCCGACACATGCACCCCCTTGCCCTCGCCTCCCTCAGGGCTCATGTCCGTAATGGCAAACACTCCGTAGAGGGGCGTTTCCGGAAGGAGTTCCGGGTCGGCCGGGCGACGTTCCTGTCGATCCGGAAGTCTTCGCTCGACCAGCCGTTCGGGTAAGGCCGGACGGTCACGTCCGTCGTACCGCCCACAGCACCTTGCCGAGGATGTGCGCGTCCTGGGCGAGGCAGGTGTAGGGAGCATAGTCGGGGTTGGCGGAGATGAGCCGGATGCGGGCCGACTCGTCGTCATCGGCGGCGGCATCCCCGTGCGCGACCTCGACGCGCTTGACCACCAGTCCGATGCCGTCCCAGAGCACGAAGGTTTCGCCGGTGGCCGGGAGCCGGCGCGAGACGTCGACGACGATGCGGTCGCCGTCGCGTAGCTCCGGCTCCATGGAGTTGCCCCGGACCCTGAGGATGCGGAGGTTCTCGGGCGCGGCGCCGGCCTCGTGCCGGATCATGTTCTCCGGCCATTGCCAGAGGGCCGTCTCGGAGACGAACTCCTCGGCGAACGTTCCAGCCCCCGCGGAAACCTCCACTGTGACCTCCGGGATGACCGCTACCGGCGCGCCGGGCAGCCTGGCCGGCATCCGAGGAGGCTTGCGCTTCATGGGCCTGCGTTCCGGCACCGCCTCGTGGCGCAGTTCCGAGGGGTCGCAGCCGAGCATCTCACCCAGGGTCTCGCTGTCGCGGTAGCCGAGGACGGCGGGGATGCCCCGATCCACGTACTGGTGAAGGTAGGTCCCGTTGCGGCCGATGGCCAGGGATGCGGCCTTCAGGGTGAGGTCGTTTCGGCGGAGCAGGTCCCTGAGCCTCAGCCGGACCGGGTCGCTCCGGACCGCCTCCCTTTCGGCCGCGTTGTCAGGGCTCATCCGTTTCCTTTCGTAGGGTAGCCGAGGAACATCCAAAAAAACTTACCACATCGCAGCGCACACAAGGGCATGGCTTCGCAACTTCGTCGTTACTTGTAGGCTATACACGACCAAAGCCTATTGTCAAGCGCGAATTCTTCCTCTATTGTTCCGACGCGACCTTCTGCGGCGCGCGGTTGCGGCCTGGCGGAAACGCTGCGGAATGAGCGCCCGGCGCTTCGGCGCCGAAGCGTTGGGAGACCCCGGATTTCGTGTTCTCGCAAGCTCGGGGGCGGTCGGTGCGGCTCGGGACGGCGGACCGCGTCCTGGTCTTCATGGGCCTTGCGCCCTGGGTCCGGCGTTCCGGCGCGAGGTCGAGGCATTCCTGGAAGTGACCGGCGCCAAGGCTTCGGTCCTGGGCGAAGAGGCTGCGGGCAACCGTTCGTTGGTGGGGAGGCTCCGCAGGGGAGCTTCGCCTTGCCTCAGGACGGTCGACCGGGTTCGGGCCTGGATGACCGCCCATGCGAGCGCGGAGGAGACGGCCGCCATCCGCGCCGGGATCGATGACGGACACAATCTCGTCGAGGCCGCGGGACCTGGATCATCCACGGCCCCGCCATTGTCGGGCGGGGCCGTAGTCAACCTGGAAGCGGAAGGAGGAAGAGGAATGTACGGGAACGGCAGCAAGCATTTCAGCACGCGGGAGGCGGCGGCCTGGCTGGGTCTTTCGCCCCGGACGCTGGACCGCTACCGCGTGAGCGGCGACGGCCCGGCGTTCCACCGGTTCGGGAGCCGGGTGCTATACTTGGCCGCCGATCTGGAGGCATGGGCTTCGACGCGGCGGCTCTCGACGTCGGACGACGGCCCGGCGGGAAGGGAGGGGAAGCCATGAGAACGCCTTCACAGGCCAAATGGCCGCTCCTGGCGTTGGCGTGGGCGGCGCTGATGGTGTTCGCGGTGTGGACTTCGCCCGGCGGCGGGGGATTCGGGCCGGCGGGCGGAATCGAGGCGGAGTTTCCCAGGGACGAGGCGGTGGAGGCGAGCCGGGTGCGGCGCTCGGCGGCGCTGATCGGCGAGCTGGATGCGCACCTGCGGCGCATCGAGGAAGAGAACGCGCGGCTCAGAGCGCGGCTCGTGCAGGACGCCGAGGACAGCCGCGCGGTAATCGACCGGCAGGCGGCGGCCATAGACGCGCTGACGCGCCTGCTCGAAACCCCGGCGGACTTGGCGGTCGAGGATGTCCGGCCCGGTGCGGGGGCCGGCGGCAGGAAGGAAGGCGCTCGCGGCGGTCTCCTGGGCGGCGACGAAGTGCCTGGACCATGAACGGGAGGGTGCGATGATGTTCGGCAAGGCGACGCTCAGGGGCGGCCAGACCCTGCTTCACGACGTCCACATGTGGGGCCAACTGGTGCGCTGGGAGATCCTGGGCTTTGTCCTCGTGGTCGTCCTCGTCCCCTCCTTAGCGCTCTTCCATACCACGACCGCCTACGAATGGCGCATCGTCGGCATGGGGACCCTCGCGGAGATCAAGCTGACCATTGGATACTCTCCCAATTCGGGCCAGATGCACGAGTGGGGGGAGGGACGGAAGAGCCCGACCCCGATCGTGGACATCGTCGCGGACCGGAGAATCGAACGGATACGCAGACGCATGCTCGAGACGGTGCACTCGTGGGCATGGACGGGCGCGGGATGGGGAGTGGGCGGCATGGTTGTGTGCACCCTGGGGTTCTGGATGCTCGGCCGGCGGCTGGCCCGGACCCGGCGCGTGCGCGGGGCGGAGATGGCGACCGCGCGGGAGCTCCGAAGGCGCGTGCAGCCGCTCTCCGTGCGTGTGGCGACGGCCCTGTTTCCGGCCGCGCGGCGGGCGTCGTGCCGCATCGCCGGCATCCCGTGGCCCAGGCGCGCCGAGACCCAGCACACCATCGTCTCGGGCACCACCGGCTCGGGCAAGACCGTGCTGATCTCGGACCTGGTGGCCCAGATCCGGGCCCGGGGAGAACGCTGCATCCTCTATGACAAGATGGGAACCTATACGCGGTCCTTCTTCGATCCCGCCACGGACGTGCTCATGAACCCCCTGGACGCCCGGGCCCCGCGCTGGTCGCCCTTCTTCGAGGCCAGGACGCCGCGGGACTTCGACATGATGGCCGCCGCCCTGATCCCACAGCAGAAGGACACCGTGGACCCGTTCTGGGTCACTGCGGCAAGGCAGCTCTTCTCCAACGGCGCGGGAGTGCTCTGGACGCAGAAGGTAACCGAGAACCGGAGGCTCGTGGAGGACCTGCTCAAGACCGAGCTGTCGGAGCTGGCCGAAGCCATGGAAGGCACCGTGGCGCAGTCCATCGTGAGCCCGGACAACCCCAAGACCGCTCTCTCGGTGCGCGCCATGCTGACCGCGCACCTGGGGGCTCTGGAGTTCCTGCCGGACACGGGCGCGCCCTTCTCGATCCGCGACTGGGTGGGACGCGAGGACGAAACGGGGTTCCTGTTCCTCACCTCCCGCGGGGATCAACACGCGAGCCTGAGGGGTCTCATCTCGACGTGGCTCGAGATCGCGGTCAACGCCCTGCTCTCGCTCCAGCAGGACGGCGGGCGCCGGATATGGATTGTCCTGGACGAGTTGCCGACGCTCCACCAGGTGCCGAGCCTACAGCCGGGCCTTGCGGAGTCCCGGCAGTTCGGCGGCTGCTTCGTGCTGGGGATACAGGTGTTCTCGGCGCTGCGGGACATCTACGGGAAGAACGGCGCCGAGACCATCTCCGGGCTCTGCGGCACGCGGGTGGTGCTGTCGGCACCCGACCAGGAGACCGCGCAGTGGTCGGCGGAGAGCCTGGGTCGCGGGGAGGTGGAGGAGTACACGCAGGGGATGAGCTACGGCGCCAGCACCATGCGGGACGGGGTCTCCCTCACCCAGCATCGCCAGATGCGCCCTCTGGCGCTGCCCTCGGAGATCATGCGATTGGAGAACCTCCACGGCTACCTGAAATTTCCCGGCCCCTTCCCGGTCACCCCTATCAGGCTCAAGTACGTGAACCGTCCGGCTTCCGCCGAACGGTTCGTGCCGCGCAAGGCCGATGGGACCCCGCCCGGCGCGGATGCGCTTCCGATCGAAGGCGCGCGCGACAAGGGCGTGCAGGACGATGGCGGCGCCCGCCTCGTGGACGAACCGGTGGACGGCGGAGGTCAAGCCGATCCGATAGACGAGCTGAAGCCCGAGACGCCGCCGGAGTCCGGCACGGACCCGGCACCTCCGGAAGCGGAGGGGCGGACGGAAGACGCGGGCGCGCGGTCGCGGGAGAATCCGCCGCCCGAGCCAGAGCCGGCAGCCGTTGGAAACCCTGGGGACGAATCCGGGAGTCGCCGGGGCGTGGTGATCTGACGTGGTGGCGTCCATCGGCGCGGTCGCGAGCCCTTCCCAGGGCGCCGCCTACTATGAACGCGACGGCTACTACGCGAAGGACGCCCCCGAGCACCGCGCCGCAAGCTCGTGGATGGGGAGCGGCGCGGCCGAGCTCGGGCTCGAAGGGCCGGTCGACTCCGAGGTCTTCCGGTCGGTTCTCGAAGGCTTTGTGCCGGACGGCTCCGGACGGCGCCTCGGACGGATGGACAGGGACGGCGGGATCACGCACCGTCCCGGCCGCGACCTCACCTTTTCCGCCCCCAAGTCTGTGTCCCTCGCGGCGCTCGTGGGCCGTGACGCCCGGGTCGTGGAAGCCCACGACCGCGCCGTGGCGTTCACCCTCGACTGGTTCGAGAGGAACGTGGCGGAGACCCGGATGAGGGACCCCGGGACCGGCCGCGTGTCGCGCGC
>JAPPNE010000177.1 GCA_028818775.1 Deltaproteobacteria bacterium
AGATGATGGACGGCCTGGGGCTGGCGGAAACCACCCCGGGGCCGCTGATCCTGGTGACGGAGTTCGTCGGCTACATCGCCGCCTACCGGGCGGGCGGGTTGAGCATGGGCATTGCCGGCGCGGTGGTCACGCTCTGGGTCACGTTCGCTCCGTGCTTCCTGTGGATATTCGCCGGCGCCCCCTACATCGAGCAGCTCACGGCCCAGCCGCGGCTCAAGGGCGCCCTGGAGGCCATCACGGCCGCGGTGGTAGGCGTCATCCTCAACCTCTCCATCTGGTTCAGCCTGCACGTCCTGTTCGCCGAGCTGTCGTCCCACCAGAGCGGCCCGGTCAAGCTCCTGGTGCCGGACTGGTACTCCCTGGACTGGCGGGTCCTGGCGGTCGGCCTCGTCAGCGCGATCATGCTCCTCTGGCGACACCAGTCTCTCATGAGCACTCTGGGCGTCGCGGCGCTGATGGGCCTCGGGTTCGGTGCGATGGATTACCTTGCCGGATGATCGAACCGGCACGGGACGCCTCGAGACGGATTAAAGGTTGTACAGCTCCCGCGCATTCCCCCCGCAGATCTTGGCCTTGACATCCGGGCTCAGACGCGGGTCGTTGGCGACGCCGTCTATGGCCAGCAGTTCGGTGGCGCTGTCGGCGTGACCGTAGTCGGTGCCAACCACTAGGTGGTCCTCCCCGGCGTTCTCGATGACGTACGGAAGGTCGTCGGTGGTCTCGCACCCGACCCAGATCCGGTTCCTTGCCAGCAGTTCGTTCCGGTTGAACCCCTGCTCCTTTACGTACGGGCGTTTGTACAGATCGGTCAGCGCGTAGGGGAGCCACTGCGCGCTGACCTCCAGGAACCCCATCTTGAGTTGCGGGAACCGCTGGGGGATGCCGCCCGCGACGATGGTGTGGAAAGCCCCCACCACCACGAGCTTAAACTTCGAGAAGGCCACGGGCTCGTACTTGTAGTAGTCGTGTAGCACGGAGCTGCCGTTGGAGGCGTGGATGCACACCGGCATGTCCAGCCTGCCGGCGGCGTCGTACACCGGAAAGAAAAAGGGATCGTTCAGCAGCCGCTCGCCCTCGGAGCCGCGCATGTAGATGCCTACCGCGCCGTTCTCCTTGGCCAGCTTGGCCTCCTCGTACACCTGTTCCGGGCTGAGGAGCGGCACCACCGCCACCCAGCGCAGGCGGTTGTCGGACTGTTTCCAGCACTCGCCCATCCAGCGGTTGTAGCTGCGGCACAGCGCCAGCTCGATCTCGGGCCGGGGCGTCAGCGGGATGATGAAGATGGTGGGGAAGATCACCTGGATGTCCACCTTGAGCTCATCCATGTGCTTGAGCCTCATGGCCACGTCGCGCAGCTCACGGGACTCCAGCGGCGTGTCCTTGCCAACGTTTCGGGACTTGAGGCGCAGGGTGCCGTCCACCAGCCAGTACTCGTCCCCGGACCCGACGCCGTTGGTGGAGCCGACGACCTCGGGCCGGTACTTGCGGTCGGCGCCGTCCATGAACTCCCAGGTCTCCTCGGTTTCGAGAACGTGTGCGTCCGCATCGATTCTGAGCATTTCGGTTTCCTCCACTGGTGGGATTGCATTGGCGCAGGCCGGTCGCCAGCCTGATATCCCTGTGCTCTATCCGAAGTCCGGGAACGAATCAACGCCCCTTCCACACGGGCGGGCGCTTCTCGACAAAGGCGCGCGGCCCTTCCTTGCTGTCCTCGGTGGTGAGGACGAAGGCGGCGAGGTCGGACTCCAGCCTCAGCGCCTGATCCAGCGGCAGGTCGACCCCCTTGTGGACGGATTCCTTGACGTAGCGCAGGGCCAGCGGCGCGCCCTTGGCGAAGGCCGCCGCCATCTCCTCGCCTGCCTGTGTCAACTCGTCCATCGATACCAGCTTGTTGACGAGCCCGATGCGGTACGCTTCCCGGGCGTCGATCAACTCCCCCGAAAGGCAGATCTCCAGCGCCTTGGCCGGCCCCACGATGCGGGCCAGCCGCTGGGTGCCGCCGGACGCCGGCATGAAGCCGCGCCGCACCTCGGTGACCCCGAGCCGGGCGTTGTCCGCGGCGATGCGGATGTCGCAGGCCATGGCGATCAACAGGCCCGCGCCCACCGTGTAGCCGTGCAGCAGCGCGATGGAGGGCTTCTGCAACAACGCGAAGGCCTCGATGGGCGAGGAGCTGCCCGGCAAATGCCGAGCCTGACGCGCCTCCAGCGGAGACGCCTGCGCCTCGGCCGGGTCGGCGTTGCGTTGCGCGCGCTCCTTGAGGTCGCCGCCCACGGTGAAGGCCTTCTCCCCTGCCCCCCGGACCAGCACCACCTGCACGTTCCGGTCCGCCTGCGCCTGGGCGCACATCTCGACGATGCCCAGGCGCATCTCCTCGTTGATGGCGTTCAGCGCCTCCGGGCGGTTGAGCGTGATCCAGGCCGTCTGCCCGGTTACTTCGTAGAGAACCATGTCGTTGCTCATTCGTATGTCCTTCCCCGGTGCCGCTTTGCATCCGTCATTCCCGCGGAAGCGGGAATCCAGGCGGGGGAGGTGGGGGAACACGCCGTTCTGCCCCTCCCCACCCCTGGATTCCCGCCTTCGCGGGAATGACGATTCGGGGTCGCAGTGCCGTTTCGTTGCCAAGCGCAATATTGACACAGCCTGTTCTGCGGCAATGGCGGTTACTGGGTCTAAGCACGAGTTCGTATCAATGACGGATTCGCGCCGCTGTCAAGGCGGTAGACTCTGGCGGCGGTGTCGTGGAACAGTGCCGCGCGTTCCGTTTCCGAATAGCCCCGGCTGACGATCTTGAACGCGTTCCACACGGAAACATAGGAATACGATACCCGATCCACCGGGAAGTTGCTTTCGAACATGCAGCGGCCGGGGCCGAACTTCTCGATGCAGAACTCGAAGTACGGCCGCATGGCCTCGGCCAGCTCGGCGGAGGCGGGCCCGGGCTCGCGCGTGTGCCAGTCGTATCCTGAGCGCAGTGAGCCGACGCCGCCCAGTTTGAGCGCCACGTTGGGGCATTCGGACAGTGCGGCGATGTCGGCGCTCCAGGCCTGGAACACCTCGTCGCGCCGTCCCTCGTAGGGGCCCAGTCCCAGCGGCCCGCCGATGTGGTCGAGGATGATGGGCAGGTCCGGGAAGGCGCGCGCCAGCTCCACCAGCTCCGGGAGCTGCGGGTGGTAGAGCCAGGCGTCGAAGCTCAGGCCGCAGCGCCGCAGGCACCCCATTCCCTTGCGCACCGCGGAGTCCCGCAGCAGGCCGGGCCGCTCCACGCTCCGGAACGCGTCCGAGGCGTCCCACATGGTGGAATAGCGGATACCGCGGAGCCGGTCGGGGCCGGCTTCCAGGTGCGCTTCGAGGACTTCGGCCACGCCGTCGCCCAGGGCCAGGTCGGCGTAGGCCACGATGGCGGCCGCCACCGAGGCACGGTTGTCGGCGCGCGCGTTCTCGAACGCGATGCCCTCCAGGAACTCCGTCTCCCCCACCGGCCGCAGCTCGGGCGGCCCGGTTTCCCTGTACATGGCGCCGCACTCCACGGCCACGCTGGACACGATGTGATGGCCGCCCGTGGCGTCGCGCAGGAAATCGTCCAGCAGGTACAGGTTGTCGGGACGCCGCCACAGGTGGTGGTGCGGGTCGCAGATAGGGAGGTCGGGCTCCAGCGGAGCTTCGTTGGTCGTGTCTGTTATGGGATCGGTCAACTTTACGACCTCAAGGCTCCGTCACCGCCCCCATCCACCCCTGGATTCCCGCTTCCGCGGGAATGACGTTCGAAAGGTCCCTGCCTCATGAGTCATGACACAGCCTGTTCCGCGGGAATGACGGCGAGGGTCGGGAGCGACGGAGAGCATTGAAACGAGAGCATAGGTCCCGCCTTGCGGGTTTGGATACTCGCACTGTGCCGCCGGGTTTGGTAGACAGGGGTTTGCCTCGCAACCGATACGCGTCCACTACTCCGAGGAGGTTACGTGGATTTCGAGTTGGCCCACTACCCTGTCCGGTCCCTTTCTTGGGGCGCCCACACCGAATATCGGGCAGGCGAACTCGTTGTCAACCAGGAGGCGCTGCGCGCCGAGGTGCTCGCGGAGCCGCTCATCGACGACGTGGAGTTGAGCATCGTGCGGCCCGGCGAGCGCACGCGGGTGCTGCACGTGGTGGACATCGTCGAGCCGCGCTGGAAGGACGGCGCCTTCGGCGGCGCGTTTCCCGGAAGCCTCGGGACGTTGTCCCAGTGCGGCGCCGGCCGTACTCACGCGTTGGACGGGGTGGCGGTGGTGACGTCCGGGTCGCTGCCGCGGTCCGAGGAGGCCATCATCGACATGTGCGGTCCCGGCAGCGAGTTGAGCCGGTTCGGGCGCATGCCCGGCCTGGTGATGCTGCCCAAGCCGCGGGAAGGCGCCGACCCGGGCCAGTTCGGCCTGGCGCTCATGCGCGCGGGGCTGCGCGCGGCGGTCTTCCTGGCGGAGACCACCAAGCGGGCGGCGCCGGCGCGCACGGAACCTTTCTCGCTCGACTGGCGGTTGCCGGCGTCGGGGTTGCCGCGCATCGGATACCTGAGCTTCGCCTACTCCCACGGCATCGGCCGCCAGAAGCTCTTCTACGGCACGAGCACCAAGGACATCGTGCCGAGCGTGGTGCATCCCAACGAGATCCTGGACGGCGCGCTGGTGAACGACGGCTATACCAAGCCCACCAAGAACGCCACCCACGACATCCTGAACCATCCCCTGATCCGCGAGCTGTACCGGCGGCACAACGACACCATCGTGTTCGCCGGCATGGTGCTGGCGAACCACTATGCCACCTATGACGAGAAGGCGGCCGCGGCCTTTCACGCGGCGCGGCTGCTCAGGCATGTGGTGGAGGCGGACGGGGTGGTCATCACCAAGGACGGCGGCGGCCAGGCGGACGTGGACCTGATGCTCGCCTGCCGGGCGTGCGAGGAGGCGGGGCTGCGTACTGTGCTGGTGGCCAAGGAAGAGTCCGGCGGCGACGGCCCGGCGCTGGTGGACGTGGCGCCCCAGGCGGACGCCATGGTGAGCGTCGGCAACTGTCCCGAGAAGGTGCGGCTGGACGAGCCCATGGAACGGGTCCTCGGCGGCGACGCGTTCCTGGGGGCCATCCAGGGGGACGTGGCCGGCACGGTGGAGATCCCGGTGCAGAATATCATCGGCGCCATCGACCCCATCGGCGGCTCGACGCTGACGGCACGGCCGGGATAGGAGGATCCCATGAAGCGCATCGTCCACTACGTGAACCAGTTCTTCGCCGGCGTCGGCGGTGAGGAGAGCGCGGGGGCGCCGCCCGGCGTGCTGGAAGGCGCGGTGGGTCCGGGGCGGCTGCTGCAGTCCTTGCTGGGCGAGGGCGCCGGGGTCGTCGCGACGGTCTACTGCGGTGACGACCATTTCTCGGAGAACGAGGAGGAGGCCACGGCCCGGTTGCTGGAGTTGGTGAAGGCGGCGGCGCCGGACCTGCTGTTCGCCGGGCCGGCGTTCGGCTCGGGACGCTACGGACTGGCGTGCGCGGGGGTGTGCCGGGTGGTGGGCGCCGAGTTGGGCATCCCGGTGCTGACCGCCATGTCGCCGTCCAACCCCGGCGCCGACGCGATCCGGCGCGACATCCCGGTGGTCGCGACCGGGGAATCGTCGGGCGACATGCGCGCCGCCATCGAGGCCTCGGCCCCCCTCATCGTCAAGCTCCTGACCGGTGAAACCGTGGCTCCGGGCAGCGAGGAAGGCCTCCTTTCCCGCGGCGGCCGCTGGAACACACGGGCATCCGTTCCCGCGGCCGAACGGGCCGTGGACCTGCTGCTGGCGAAGCTCGCGGGCGGTCCGATGGAGACGGAGATCCCGCTGCCGCCGTTCCAGGAGGTGGAGCCGGCGCCGGGCATCCGGGACCTCGGCCACGCGAAAATCGCGCTGGTCACCACCGGCGGCCTCGTGCCGCGCGGCAATCCGGACGGCATCAAGTCGTACCTGTCCACCCACTTCGGCGCCTACCACCTCGAGAGCAAGGAGCACCTTGCGGCGGATGAATTCGAGTCGGTGCACGGCGGCTTCTTCACCGCGGCGGTAAACGAGGACCCCAACCGCCTGATTCCCCTCGATGTGCTGCGGGACGCGGTGCGCGAAGGATCCCTGGGCGGGCTGCACGAGTATTTCTACTCCACCACGGGCAACGGCACGCCCGTCGAGACCGCCGCCGACATGGCCCGGGACATCGCGGCGTCGCTAGGGGAGGACAAGGTCGACGGCGTCATACTCACCTCCGCCTGAGGGACCTGCACTCGCTGCGGCGCAGCGATGGCAAAGGAACTGGAGAGAGCCGGCATCCCCACGGTGCACGTGACCAATCTGGTATCGGTGTCGGAGAATACCGGCGCCAAGCGGATCATGTCGGGGCGGGCCATCCCGCACGTTTTCGGGGACCCGTCCCTTGACGCGGACGAGGAGCGCCGGCTGCGGCGGGGGCTGGTGGAGCAGGCGCTGGAGATGCTCAAGGAGCAGGAGGGCGCGTCGTGATGGACGGGGCCCTGACCGCCCCGCCGCCCCTGGATTCCCGCTTTCGCGGGAATGACGGGCCGGGACGGCGGTTTAGGGTTGACATGCACACCGGAAAGTCGGTTAATCGCACGATCAAAGCCGAGAGGAGGCACGCATGGTTAGGCGAATTCTCTTTCTGATGGCAGGGTTGATGCTGCTGACGAGCCCCGCATGGGGTGACGCGGTGGCGGACTTCTACAAGGGCAAGCAAATCCGTATTGTCGTGGGTTATGGTCCGGGCGGTACCACCGACCTCACCACCCGGCTCATCGCGCCGGTGCTGCACAAGTACATTCCCGGCAGTCCCCGGATCGTCGTCCAGAACAAGTCCGGCGGCGGCAGCGCCCTGGCGGCCAATACGGTGTTCAACAACGAGCGCAGGGACGGCACCGTGATGGCGGCCATCAGCAGCAGCCTCGTGATGAAGCAGGCTCGCGGCGTGGCCGGGATCAAGTTCGACGGCAGAAAGTTCAACTGGGTGGCGAGCGCGTTCCGGGCCAACTCCGCGTGCGCGGTGCGCCTGGATGCGGGCGTGAGCACCTTCGCCGAGGCGGTGAAGACCAAGAAGCAGCTTATCGTGTCGAGCTTCGACAAGGGCGGCCTGTCCCACCTCGAGCCGATCTTCTTCAACGCGATCTTCGGCAGCAACTTCAAGGCCGTCACGGGATTCCCCAGCGGCGGCGCGCAGCGCCTGGCGGTGAAGAACGGCGAGGTCAACGGTTTCTGCACGACGTTCCAGACAATGGCCAGCACCGAGATCGCCATGTTCGAGGGTGAGGGGAAGTGCTGCCGGGTCCTGATTATCGCCGGCGAGAAGAAGGCGGACCACCCATTGCTGAAGGGTGTGCCCGCGGCCGAGGCGCTGGCCAAGGAGCAGGGCAAGAGCAAGGATGAGCTGGCCATGTTGAGGGCGATGAACGCCACCAACCAGATCAGCATCGTCCACACGCTCCCGCCGGGAGTGCCGAAAGACCGTGTCGAGGCCCTGCGCGACGGCTTTGCCAAGGCGTACAACGACCCGCAGGTCCAGGCGCTGGCCAAGAAGCAGAACCGCAATCTGCAGCCCAGGCGGGGCGACGGCGTGGCCAAGATCGTCGAGGATCTGCTCAACACTCCCAAGCCCCTCATGGACAGGATCAAGGCCCTCATCGAAAAGGGCTAACGGCCGGCGGCGTGCCGTCGAATCAACCGTGGGTGAAACCGGAATCCGGTCCGCGTCCGCCGCTGGCGGTCGCGGGCCAGGCTCCGCTCGCCGGGCTCTACCCGAAGCCTGAACTCTGACCCGAAAACCGCGAACCGACCGTTCCCGTTGCCACGACGCCATGCTGGAAGCCTTCATCACAGGACTGCTTCAGGTATTCGATCAGACCACGTTCCTGTTGATGGTGATCGGCATCTTCCTGGGGTTCATCGTCGGCATCCTGCCCGGCATCGGCAGCCCCGGGGCGGTGGCTCTCATGCTGCCGTTCATCTTCGAGATGGACCCGGTGCAGGCGTTCGCGTTCCTGCTCGGGATGTACGCGGTCACCGGCACCACCGGCGACATCACCTCGATCCTGTTCGGCGTGCCCGGGGAGGTGGTATCCACCGCCACCATCATCGACGGCCACCCCATGGCCAAAAAGGGCGAGGCCGGCCGCGCCCTGGGCGCCGCGCTCATGAGCTCGCTGGTGGGCGCCATCGTCGGCGCCTTCTCGCTGGCCGCCGCCATTCCCATCGTCACCCCGCTGGTGCTGTCCTTCAAGTCGCCGGAGTTCTTCTCGCTGGCGATCCTGGGGATCTGCTTTCTCGCGGCGCTGAGCGGCGACAACAAGCTCAAGGGGGTGCTGGCCGGCGGTCTGGGCCTCGTGCTGTCCACCGTCGGCCTGGACTACCAGGAGAACATCGAGCGCTATACCTTCGGCCTCGTGAACCTGTGGGAAGGGGTCGGCCTCATCGCCGCGGCCGTGGGGCTGTTCGCCGTGCCGGAGATCGTGGAGCTGTGGGTCAAGGGCTCCGCCATCGCCGAAGCCAAGGTGGGCAAGCTGGGGGGCGTTTGGCAGGGGGTCAAGGACACCTTCATCCACATCGGCATCACCGTCCGCTGCAGCATGATCGGCACCTTCTTCGGACTCGTTCCCGGAGTGAGCGCCGCGCTGTCCCAGTGGGTGTCCTACGCCCACGCGGTGCAGAGCACCAGAGACAAAAGCGGCTTCGGCAAGGGCGACGTGCGCGGGGTCCTGGGGCCGGGCGCGGCCAACAACTCGGGCATCGGCGCCGCCATGATCCCGACGGTGGCCTTCGGCGTGCCCGGCAGCGCCACCACCGCCATTCTGCTGGGCGCCTTCATCATCCAGGGGTTGCAGCCCGGGCCGAAGATGCTCACAGAGCATCTGGCCCTGACCTTCTCGTTCGTCTGGCTCATCGTCATCTCGAACATCATCACCGTGGCGCTGTGCCTGCTGTTCCTGAACCATCTGGCCAAGATCACCCAGGTCCGCGGATCGCTGCTGATTCCGTCGCTGTTCATGCTCATCTTCCTGGCGGGATTCGCCAACACCGGTTCCTACTTCGCCATGGCCACCACGCTGGTGTTCGGAGTGATGGGCGTGATCATGGTGAACCACGGCTGGCCGCGCCCGCCGCTGGTGCTGGGCCTGGTGCTCGGGTCGCTGGTGGAGCGGAACCTGTTCATCTCCTACGAGATCTACGGCCTGTGGTTCCTGACGCGTCCCATCGTCATGGTTACCTTCGGAGTTGCCCTGGTCGTCATCTTCCTGCCCGGGTTGCAGGACTGGATGGCGAAGCGGGCCAAGCTCCAGGAGGACCCGGGTGCGTAACCGGACGGATATCGTCATCGGCGTGCTGCTGGTGACTCTCCTGTCGTGGGCGGTGTGGGAGGCTTACGAGTGGCCGGCGCGTACGCGGTTCTTCCCGCTGGCCATCGGCTATCCCGTGCTGGCCATGTCGGCGATGCACCTTGCCTACAGCCTGTGGCTGGGGCTCCGCCCGCTCACGTTCGAGCGGGGTCCGGCCGCGCCGGATCCCGTGGCCGACGCAGGGCCTCCTCTCGCTCCCGCGATGGTGCGCCGGCGCACGCTCGAGATTTCGTTCTGGGCCGTCGCCTTCGCGGTGGGGCTGTACCTCTTGGGGTTCAAGGTGGGCGGGCTGGTCATGCCGACGATCTTCCTTCGCTTTCAGGCGCACGAGACTTGGCCTACCAGCCTCCTGTACAGTCTGGGTGTGTACGTCTTCTTCAAGATCGGCCTGGAGGAGGCGCTGTCGTTCCCCCTCCCCGACGGCCAACTCGCGTACGCTCTGGGTCTCTACTCTTTCGATTCCTACCTGATGGACCCGGTCCTGAACCTGTTCCGGTGACGGGCGACAGCGCGGGTCGCCCTCCCCTCACCCGCCGCGCCAGTACTCGTGGAAATGATGGACCGGGCTGTGTCCGCGGCCTATGGAGAAGGCGTGGCCGATGGCCCGGGTGATGAATTCCTTGGCCTCGGCCACGGCGGTCTCCACGGATTCGCCGCGAGCGAGGGCGCAGGCCAGCGCGGCGGAGTAGGTGCATCCGGTGCCGTGCGTGTTCGTGGTCCGTATACGCGGGGCGGAGAGTTCATGGAACACCGTCCCGTCGTGGAAGACATCGGTGGCGGCGCCCCGGCGATGACCCCCTTTGACCACGACGCCGCGCGCGCCCATGTCGACGATGCGGCGGGCCATGTCCTTGATGGCCTTCGCGCCGGTGCCCCCCACCCCGGTCAACGCCTGGGCCTCGGGGAGGTTCGGCGTGACCACCGTGGCCAGCGGGAAGAGATGGGTCTTGAGTGCCTGGGTCGCGTTCTCCTTGAGCAGAGGGTGCCCTCCCTTGGCGACCATGACCGGGTCCACCACCAGGCGCTCGATGCGGTGTTCACGGAGCTTGCCGGCCACCGCGCGGATGATCCGGGCGTTGGCGAGCATGCCGGTCTTGACCGCGTCGGCGCCGATGTCCTCCAGGACGGCATCGATCTGGGCGGCGACCAGGGGCGCCGGCGTTTCGAGAACCCGCGTCACGCCGGTGGTGTTCTGGGCCGTGATGGCCGTGACCACGGACGTGCCGTAGACGCCCAGGGCGGCAAAGGTCTTGAGGTCGGCCTGGAGACCGGCTCCGGCACCGGAATCCGACCCCGCGATGGTGAGGGCTTTGCATGTCTTCACGGAAAGGCTCCTTCCGACGCTTCCCGGATACTTACCACGGGAATGAGCCGGGCACCCACACCGGCGGCCTGTTTGACGACCCGGCCCGGGCACCAATTCGGGATTGACATCCCCGCCGTTTCCTGATGGCATTACCGGCCACGGGTGACGCCATGCCAAACATGCTATCCAAAGACCGCCTTCAGGGTTTCTTCCACAACATGACCCGGCAGTGCTTCGGCGAGCTGGGCATCCGTGACGCGGAAGTGACGGGTTACGTGGCCGACGTGCTCACGGAGTTCGCCCGCAGCGACCGCCTGTTCCGCGTGCGCTCGCGCAGGCACCACCGGCTTGAGAGCGTCGTGGAGATGCTGGCGGACGAACAGGCGGTGCTGCCGGACGGGACCCCCGCGTTTGCCGGCGAGAACACCCTGATGCGGGAGCGGCGCTTCCGCAAGTACCTCGGCGACTACACCTTGTTCATGAGCGGCGTGTTCCGGTCCTACGTGGAGCGCGGCGGCTACCTGGACTACTATATCCGGGAGGGCAGCCGCTCCTACATGAAGGTGTCCGAGGTGGACCTGTCTCTCTACCGCACGGGGTTCCTGCTGTTCCAGGAGCTCTCCGAGAAGTTCGAGTACTTCTCCGGTGCCCTCGACTACATGCACAAGGCCTACTTCGCGGATGCGCCGAAGAAGGATCCGTTCTCCGGTTTCCTCAAGCAGATCGAAGGATGGATGAAGGTGAACGTCACCGAGAACTGACGCCGCCGGAGTCTGTCCTTGCTCATGCGCGTCTTCCTTGCCGCGGGTGTTCTCCTGTTCGGGGCGCTTTTCGTCGCCGGCTATCTGTGCGGTTTTCTTTGGACCCCCTACCACGGCCACTCGCCGGTGACCGAGATCGAGATCCGCAAGGGCGAGTCTCTTGCCGCCATCACGCAAGAACTGGCCGGCAAGGGGGTGATTTCCCAGTGGCGGCCTCTCGTGCTCTGGGCCCAGCTTCGCGGCGTGGACAAGAAGGTGCAGCCCGGCCTGTATCGCTTCGAGGAGGTCGTCACTCCGGCAGCCGTGTTGGCGCGCCTGGTGGACGGCAGGAGCGTCCACTACAAGGTCACCGTGCCCGAGGGCCTGACGGTCCGGCAGATCGCCGACCTTTTCGAGCGCGAAAGCCGCGTGTCGTCGGCGAAGTTCGTCGCCGCGGCGAACAGTCCGGTGCTGCGCGCCCCGCTCGCGGTCGACAGCCTGGAGGGCTACCTGTTCCCCGCCACCTACAAGCTGCCCGCGGTGACCACCGAGGAGCAGATCGTCACAACCATGCTGGCGACATTCGAGCGCAGGTTCACGCCGGAAATGGAGGCGCGCGGACGCGACATCGGCATGACCCGGCACCAGGTCGTCACCCTCGCCTCCATCATCGAGAAGGAAGGCGGTCCCCATGACGAATGGGCGATGGTGTCCGCCGTCTTCCACAACCGCCTGAAGCGCGGCATGCGGCTCCAGAGCGACCCCACGGTCATCTACGGCCTGGAGGATTTCAACGGCAACCTGACGCGCCGCGACCTCCGGACGCCCGGCCCCTACAACACCTACAGGATTTCAGGCCTGCCGCCGGGCCCCATCGCCAATCCCGGGCTGGCCGCCATCAACGCGGCGCTGTTTCCCGCCGCGGTCGACTATCTGTACTTCGTGTCGAAGAACGACGGGAGCCACCACTTTTCCGTCACGCTGCGCGAGCACAACAAGGCGGTGGACAAATACCAGCGCAACGGACGCACGCGGTCGCGCAAGGTGGCTGCACCCTGACACGGAAATTTACGGGGCTATTCGAAGGTTCGAAGGACGCTCCACCCAAGGGAGGAAGAACATGGATGCATCCGACGTCCAGCGGGTCTACGGCTTGGCGGCCAGAGTGGGCTCCCTGGAGGGGTACCTGTACACGGGCAAGGACATCGAGGTGGAGTATCTGCCGCGCTGGCTGGGCAACATCGAACGGGAGTTCAACGAGCTTTCTCCCGACACCCGGCGCGCGTGCGCCGACGCGCATCACGAGGTGCTGCGCAAGGTGGCGGCCTACCTCGGCAAGTTCTACGGTCCCGCGGACGCCAACGCCGTCAAGGCCCAAGGCATGGTCGAGGTGGCCAAGGGTGCCGTGGGGGCCGAAGGCTGATAAGCTGACCGGATGACCGCGGGAGTGTCTCTTGAGCCGGTGGAGGTGAACGACACCCCGGGTGTGCCGGCGGAACTGGCGCGGAGCCCCGACACGTTCGCCTTGCGGGTCCGTGGCGATTCCCTGATCGAGGAACAGGTACGCGACGGTGACCTGATCCTGGCGCAGTCCACTCCCGCCGCGCGTGATGGTGATACGGTGGTGGCCATGGTGCGCGGCGAGGCCACGGTCAAGCGGTTCTCCCGCGAGGACGGGAGAGTCGTGCTGCGTCCCGCCAACGAACGGCTGGAGCCCATCGTGGTCGAGGAAGAAGACGTGGAGATCCGCGGCGTCGTGGTCGCGGTGATCCGCAAGTACTAGTGTCCTGCGTCACAAATAGCTTGATGTATCCGCGGGTCCTTTTCGCCGTCGGCTGCGTTGCTCTTCCTCGCGTGGTACCCGCCACT
>JAPPNE010000178.1 GCA_028818775.1 Deltaproteobacteria bacterium
AGCTCCCACGCTACCACCCGGCGAACAGCGCCCCACAAACCCAAACCCCCCCCAGCAAACCCGCAACCAGAAGGACCCCGCGACACGCCGCAGCAGTCGGCGAGTTCCTTGGCGTAGAGGCCTGATTCACCCTGGGTCCACCATGCTGCTGTCGAGGCCGGCGGCGGAGAGTCTTATTGCTGCCCGGCCGACGGGATGTAGTGAAATCCCCGGCCTCTTCTCTTCGCGCGAGCCGGCATGAGTTCGCCGTCGTGTGCGAGCGCTGCGAGTCTTTGGTTGGCATAGCCCGGCGTGATGTCGGCGAGGTCGGCAGCTTCGGTGGACGAGACTCGGCCCCGCTCAATGGCCCATGACACGAACATTGCATCGCGCCCGGCGGGGGTGCTGAGCCGTGCCAGTCGATGCGCGAGTCGTTGGCGGGCAGCGTCGGAGAGACGGCAGGCGACTGTCTGATCCGCCGGCACGCCCTTGACCTCGACGATGACCGGCTGGTCATCGACACGCACGTCGAGCAGCCCGGCGATCGCTTGGGCAGCCTCGTCGGTGTGACGCTGAAGGAGGGGCGCAGCGCTCGCTGCGTCGGTCCAGCCTTGGCTGCTGAGCTGCTCCAAGAGCAGGAGCGTGTCGACGTTGGCAGCAGTCGGGGGCTCCAGCGCCGACACGAAGGCGACCACTGCCGCATCAGGTGCTCCGCCGGACAGCGTGACTCGAACACAGGGACCGTCGACCTGCGAGAGCACCGGAGCAGGCCTGCCGACGCCCAGCATCTCGGTCACCATCCGATCGATGCCGACCCCTTGACGCTCGGCGAGACCGAGCGCAGCGAGAGCCTGTGCGAGGCGGCGATAGCGGGGCACAGCCGGGTGGGTGATCGCGTTGTCCGGCGAGACCCCGCCGATGAAGCCGCCCGGGGACACGACCGCCAGGGTGTCACCGACATGCTCGACCACCGTCGGTTGCGGCACCAGCCAGTCACGGTGCGTCACGCCGTTGACGACCGCTTCGCGGAACGCGCGTTCGGGTATCGCCCGGATCTGTCGATGCACAAACCCTTGGTCTATGTGGATAGTCCGGTTCGCGGCTCGGCCGGCGCGTTCGACTTCCCAGACCTGCTCCACCAGCGGCCCAGTCCCTTCGATCCGCTCGAGGCTGTCCCCGCCGGGCCTGTCCCGCCGCATGTAGTCGATGCCCACGAAGGGGGTCTCCACGAACAGCAACGACCCGGCGTTGGTGAGCCGCCCGTCGGCATCGAGCAGTTCCAGGCGTGTCAACAGGTCACGATCGCGTGCATCGGCGAGTTCCCGGCCTGCCGGCGTGCCGCGGTCGCGCAGATAGCGACGGGCGATGTCGACAGCAGCGGGGCGTGCGTCGGCGAGCGTGTGCTGAGACGGCTCCGCTGACCAGTCGTAGCCGAGCCGCTGGAGCGACTGCGCCCTCCACGTCACCGGGTCGACTTCGACGCAGTTGGCGCCGACACGCCAACGCAGCCTGCTGCCGTGTCGGACGGGTTCAAGCGCCTCGGGAACCGTGAGCACGAGCAGTCGCCGCGTGTTGATCGTCTCAGGCCGGATGGCGACCGTCAGCAGTCGCTGTGTGAGTTCCCAGATGCGGTGCCGCAGCCATCCCGTGTCGAGTTCCGTGCCGATGACCTCGCCGTCGTCAGCAACGCCCAAGACGATTGCCCCGCCACCGGGCGTGTTCGCCATGCAGGCCATCTCGCCTGCCAAGTACGCAGCCGCTTCTTCGTTGCGCATGCTGCCCAGAACCACCGACCCTCGTGTGTCTCTGCGGCCGGGCTCCTCTTTGAGATCAAGGTGGGCATGCTCGATGTCCGCAGGCGGAACGCCTGCCGCGATGCGATCGAGCGCTGTCGCGACATGCCGTTCGATGGGATCTCCTCCCAGATGGCCGAGTGTCATGCGTGCGCCTCCGCCTGGGCCTCAGGCCCGCGGAGCGGCGATCATGTGTGTTGGTTTGCGGAGCGAGTTGCCCATAAATCAACACACAAGCTAGCAAATCGAGCCGTGTGCGTTGTTTTATGGGCGGCTTTCGCCGTAAACCAACACACATATGTGGAGTTTGGGCCAGGTGTGCTGATTTGCGGGACCGTTCCCCGTTCGCGCCCGCCGGTTCCGCCGGTGCTGGCTGGGTCTAGTTGCCGTTGCATTCGTCTAGGCGTTGGAGTTCGATGCGGATGGGTGTCCATCCTTTCCAGTGTGCTTCTTGGGCGCGTGCTTGTGCGGCGGTGAGTGCGGTGGCATTGTTCCAGGGTGCTGCTGGGGTGTGCCCGAACGCGGCGAGGACGCGTGCCCAGTTGCCTTGGTAGCCGCCGCGGTTGCGGTTGGCGTTGTGGTAGTTCTGCACGGTTTTGAGGATGCCGGGGCGGACTGCGCAGGCCGGTTCTTCGGGCCGCTGGACGGGCGGCTCGGTGACGGTGCCGGACCGCGCGGGGGGCCGGCAGTCGACGCCGGGGACTCCGGTAATGTGCTCGGGTGTGTCGCGGTCGAGGTTGCCACCGCATCTGGACGCGTAGTTGGTGGGCGGCGTTTCGGTGCTGGTGTCGTACACGACGGGTTCGGGGTCGGGCGCGGGCACTGTCTGGTATTGCGATGCGCCTGTC
>JAPPNE010000179.1 GCA_028818775.1 Deltaproteobacteria bacterium
CTGCCCGTGCCCCATAACTTTTTGCTGGACTTCATGAAGCCACTTGGCTACGGTGGCCGGCATGGAGATTCAGAATCAGGTTGGGCGCAGCCTGCGGGGGAACCTCACCCGCCTGCGCGAGGTGCTGGACGGGGCGGTATCGCAGGGCGTTGACGGTCTCGGGCAGGTCGCCGATCGCGTCTGTGAAGCGTTCGATTTCCGTGATGGCCGCGGCCGGTTGCAGCGCGCGAGTTGCTGTGCGGCGTTGGCCGACCTCGAAGCGGGAGGCCACATCTGGCTGCCTCGGGGTCGGCCTGCTCGCGGCGGTGTGTGGCGTCCGCGTGTGCTCGCGCAGCCGGTGGCGCCGGCGGTTGACGTGCCGGGCACGGTCGGCGAGGTTCGGGGCTTGGCGCTGGTGCGGGTGGAGACCGACGAGCAGCGTCGGGTCTGGAACACGCTGATGGCGCAAGAGCACCCGCGCGGCGCGGGACCCTTTGTCGGCCCGCAACTGCGGTATCTGGTGGGTTCCGGGCATGGCTGGCTGGGCGGGGTGGGGTTTGCGGCCTGTGCGCGGCGCCTGCGAGTTCGCGACGCCTGGATCGGCTGGGACGACACCGGCCGACGCGCTCACCTGCACCGGGTGCTGGGGCTGTGCCGGCTGCTGGTGCGCCCCGGCGTCGAGTGCCGCAACTTGGCCTCCCATGTGTTGGGCCGGGCCGCCCGGGCCGTCGGCAACGACTGCGAGCACCTCTACGGTTATCGGCCCTGGCTGCTCGAGACGTTCGTCGACGAGACCCACCAGACGGGGGCGAGTGTTCGGGCGGCGAACTGGGTTCGCGTGGGGGAGACGAGCGGGCGCGGGCGCCAGGACCGCACGCACGCGGCGTCGGAAACGCGTAAGGCAGTGTATATGTACGCGTTGGAGCCGGCGTGGCGCGACACCCTCCCGGTGGTCGCCCCGGATGTAGTGCCGCTCGGGGTCGGCGACGGGCTCGACGCGGCGTCGTGGGCGGACCACGAGTTCGGCGGGGCGCGGCTGGGCGACGCGCGGCTGAGCGCGCGCCTGGTGCGGAGCGCCCGGCAGATGGGCGAGTCTCCGCTGCGCGCCATGCCCGGCGCCGCGAAGGGCACAAGAGCGTTGGTGAAGGGACATTACCGGCTGATCGACCAGCCCGCCGAGAGCGCGGTGACGGTCGACAACATGCTCGCGCCCCATCGCGAGCGCACCTTGCGGCGGATGCGGGCGCATGAGACGGTGCTGTGCATCCAGGACGGCACCCGCCTGAACTTCACCCGGCGCAGCCAGACCGAGGGGCTGGGGGTGATCGGCTCGAATCAGACCGGTGCGGTGGCCCGCGGCCTGGACCTGCACACCACGCTGGCGGTCAACCCGGACGGGGTGGCCCTGGGCGTCCTGCGGGCGGCGTTCGACGCGCCCGAGCCCCCGAATCCCGAGGCGAAAGGCCAGCCGAAGCCGCGCGAGGCACGCAAGTCGTTCCGCTGGGTCGAGGGGTTGCGCGACTTGGCGGCGGCGGCCGAGCGGCTGGGTGAGACGCGGGTGGTGTGCACGATGGACCGTGAGGCCGACTTCCTCGACCTGTTCATCGAGCGCCGGGCCAACGCCCCGCGGGTCGACCTGCTGGTCCGGGCGAAGGTCGACCGCGTCGTCGGCCGGGAGAAGACGGCCGACGGGCGGACGGTCTCGCGCCGTCTGTTCGACCAAGTGCGCGACGCGCCGGCCTGCGGCACCGCCCGGGTCGAGGTGCAGCGGCTGAGCGCGCGGGTGAAGGCCAGTAAACAGCCCCCCAAGGACGCCCGGGCCGCTCGCGTCGCCGAGGTGACCCTGCGCTACCGGCAGGTGTCGCTGCCGTGCCCCGACGCCGAGCCGGTCGAGCTGGTTGTCGTCCATGCGCGTGAGCAACAGCCGCCGCCCGCGGTCAAGCCGCTCGAGTGGTTCGTGCTGACCACGCTGCCGGTGACCAGCGCCGCTGACGCCACGCGCATCCTGGGCTGGTACGCCCTGCGGTGGCGCATCGAAGACTACTTCCGGGTCATCAAGTCCGGCTGCAAGGTCGAGGAATTGCAGCACCACACGGCCGAGCGGCTCGAGCGGGCCATAGCCATCAAGATGGTCGTGGGGTGGCGCATCCAGTTGATGGTCCAGCTCGGGCGCGAGACGCCTGACCTACCGGGCGACCTGCTGTTTTCCGACAGCGAGTTGCGCGTGCTGGCCACCTTCGCCCGCTCCCGCGACTTGCCGGCACCCACGCGCCTCGGCGACGCCGTCGGTCTGGTGGCCCGCCTCGGCGGGTGGCTGGGGCGCAAGCGCGCCCCGCCCGGCGCGCAGCTCCTCTGGTATGGCTACACCAAACTCGTCGCCATGAGCTTCGCCTTCGAACTGCGGGACGAATTCGGATGACCTCACAACGCATGACGCAGTCCAGCCGGAGAGATCCGGGGCACGGGCAG
>JAPPNE010000180.1 GCA_028818775.1 Deltaproteobacteria bacterium
TCGACCTGCGCACGGATGACGTGCTGTACATGCGCATGGCCAGCGGCGGGGGTTACGGCGATCCCTTGGACCGCGACCCCGAGGCGGTGCTGCGGGACGTGGTCAACGGCATCGTTTCGGCAGAGGCCGCCCGGGAAATCTACGGCGTCGCCCTGGAGCAACCGGAAATGCGGGTGGACGTTGCCGCCACCCAGGAGCTTCGCGCCCGGATACGGGAACAACGCTAGGAGCCGATCTACGACTGCCAGGAGACGCCCTGGCCGGCCCGGAGGTGGAGCGGAACGAGGCAGCCTGTCACGACGCCGGCGGTTCTTGACATGGCCGCCCGCTCCTTGAGAGTATCGGGCTCTACCGCGAAGAAAATTGAGGGCATGTTCAACGATTTCTTCGAGGAAGGACGGTAACCATGGCACGACACTACCGCTGCATCTCGGCCGATTCGCACCTGGACATCCGGCCGGACCGTTGGCGCGACCGGGTGCCGGAACGCTGGCGCGAACGCGCGCCCAGGACGGTGACCCTGGCAAACGGCGACGAGGGGATCATCGTCGAGAACCGCGCGCCCCGGAGCCCCGGCGCCACCACCATCACGGGCATCCCCTACGAGCAGCACGGCCTTCAGAAGTACTGGTTCGAGGGGCCGGGCACGGGGGCGCCGGAGCAGCGCCTCTGGGAGCAGGACCAGGACGGGGTCGATGCCGAGGTGCTGTTCACCCACGGCTCCTATCCCATGTTCTGGCGCGGCATCGCGGACGATGAAGCGTACTTGGCGGTGATCCGCGCCTACAACGAGTGGCTGGCCGAGGAATACTGCGCCTACAGTCCCAACCGGCTCATCGCCATGGGGGTGCTGCCGGACACGGGCGTGGACGACGCCGTGGCGGAAATGGAGTACTGCGCCAAGGCCGGCCTCAAGGGCGTCAACCTCCATCGCTTCCCAGCGGGCCAATCCTATGTCACCCCCGAGGACGACCGCTTCTGGGAGGCGGCGGTGGACCTGAACATGCCCATCGCCTCGCACACCTTCGGCGGCACCACCCGGCTGGGCAACAAGGGGCCGGTGTTCATCTACCCCGGCGGCGGCCCCAAGTCCGAGCGCGACCCGGTGACCCTGCTGTTCCGATTCGCCGGCGAGCAGCCCATCGCGCCGCTGCAGATGGCCATGGCCGGAATCTTCGACCGCCTGCCGGACCTGCGGGTCTACTGGGCCGAGAGCCAGTGCGGCTGGCTGCCGTACAGTTACGACCAGATCGACGACAACTATGAGCGCAACCGCTACTGGGGCGAGCGCGACTACGGCATCAAGCCTACGGCCCGGCGACCCAGCGAATACCTGCGCGAAAACTGCCTGTGGGGTTTCATGCGCGATCCCTGGGGCGTCAAGTGCCGCAGGGAGATCGGCGTGAACATCCTGATGTGGGGCAGCGACTTCGCCCACGCCACCGGGAACTGGCCGCACTCACAGAACGTCATAGACGAGACCTTCACCGGCGTGACCGAAGAGGAACGCTACGCCATGCTGGCCGGCAACGCCGTCGAGTTCTTCCGCCTCGATGCAGCGGTGGACCTGGAGCGCGAGCCCGGAGCCCCCATGGCCGGCACCGGCACCGGAGCGTAGACCCGCAACCCGAGCACGTTGCCTCGGCAAAAGGAGGGCAATCCCATGCGTTCATTTCTCGCTGTCTCAACGGCCGTCTTTCTGCTACTCGGGGCGCTGTCCGCGGCCGGCGCGTCTCCCCTCGAAGAGTTGGTGGCCAAGGCCAAGGCATCCAGCCACACCATCACGATGACCCTGGAGGGCGTGCCGCCGGAGATCATCCGGGCCAAGGAGAAGGCCTTCGAGAAGCGCTTCGGCTTCAACCTGCGCCTGGAGTCGGAGCCCGGACACCACCGCAAGGCTCCGGTGAAGATCATGCAGGCGGCCAAGACGGGCCGCGGCGTGGTGGACATGTGGGACGGCGGACTGCCGCTGGTGCTGCGCATGTTCAAGGCCGGCCACACCCGGCAGCCGCCATGGGAGGCCGTCTACGAGGGCTGGCCCCTGGCGCGAAAGCTCCAGGCCGCCGTCCCCGCCATCAAGAGCGCGGCCGGGGCATCGCTGCGCGACCATTGCCTGCACCACCAGCAGGGAACCTGGACCATCGTGTACAACACCCGGAGAGTGAAGCCCGAAGAGCTGAAAGGGATCCGGTTCGAGGATCTGACCGACGAGAAATGGCGCAACCGGGTGGTCTGGGACGTGCGCGCGCTGGGCCTGTACGTGTTGCCGTTCGCCCCCGGCTGGAGCGAGGACCGGTTGCGGGTGTACGCACACAACCTCGGCGCCAACGGCGTCAGGCTGGTTTCCGGCGGCACCTCCGGCGTCTTGCAGGCGCTCATACAGGGTGAGGGCGATATCGCGGTGGCGTCCATGGTCCAGGTCGTTCAGCAGAAGACGCTGGGCGCGCCGCTCGACATGACCTTCGCGGGCATGGTGCTGGGAAACCTCACGGTCTCCTGCCTGATCCAGCCCGGCGTCAACGATCCCAACATGGCGGCGCTCTACTGGGGCTGGAACCACTTCGACGGCAACTACACCGAAGCCGCCATCACGGGCGGCGGCGTGTTCCGCATGTACGAGGAGGAGGCGGACCGCCTGCCGTTGGTGAAGCTGGCGCGCCAGCACGGCATCAAGTCCTCGGCGCAGGTGGCCGGACCCAAGACCGAAGAGCAGGCGAAGCTGGCGGGCAAGTACCGCAAGACCGCCATTAACGCTCTGAAGGCCGGGATCGCGAGCAAGAAGAAGATCGCGGAATAGGGCGGCTCAGGCCTCCGAAGACCGGCGGGTTCGAGCGCGGGCGGGCGTGACGCCCTCCCGCGCCACGGCCGTATCGCTTCGGCGGGCGACAACCGCCCCGCATGGCAGCCATGGGAAGCCCCCCAGGCGCGCATTCGCGGCCGGCCCTGTCCCGGCTGCGGCAGTTCCGGCAGCCCGGCGCACTGTCCGTGCTCGCGGTGCTGGTGGTGCTGGTCATCGTGCCGCTGTTCTTCATGGTGCTCGCGAGCTTCCGTCCCGAGGGGCTGCTGCCCCTGGAGCCCGGCCCCTTCACCGTCTCTTCCTACATCGAGGCTTTCACCGGCGCCGACTTCCGGCCTATCGTCCGCGACACGCTGCTGTACTCCGGGCTGGGCGTGCTGTTCGCGCTCCCCATCGCGTTCGGGTTCGCCTTCCTCACCGAGCGCACGGACATGCCGCTGCGCAACTCCATGTACGTGCTCATGTTCGTTCCCATGAGCACGCCGGTGTTCGCCACCGCGCTGGGCTGGGTGCTGCTGCTGGGACCCCGAGGAGGCACCGTCAACGTCTATCTGAGAATGCTGTTCGGCATCGAAACGGGCGAGGGGCCGTTCAACATCTTCAGCATGACCGGGCTCGTCTTCGTCCACGTGCTCGGCATCATACCGACCATGTGGCTATTCCTCACCGCGGTGCTGCGGCAGATGGACCCGGCCCTGGAGGAGGCCGCGCTGGCATCCGGCGCCTCCCGGTGGCAGGTGCTCCGCACCGTGACCGCGCCGCTCATGCGCCCGGGAGTGGCCGCGGTGGGCATCTATTTCTTCATCACCGGCCTCGAGTCCCTGGAACTGCCGCTGGCCCTGGGCCCCACCGCGGGGATCGAGCTCTTGTCCACCAAGATCTTCTTCAGCCTGCTGCCTTCGGCGGACCTGGGCGTGAACTACGGCATTCCGGCCGCGTTCGGCATGCTCGGACTGGCCATGGGGGTGTTGGGGAGCCTCATCTACATTCGCCTGGTGCGCCAGACTTCCCAGTTCGCCGTGATCACGGGCAAGGGCTACCGCCCCCGGCTTATCTCCCTGGGGCGCTGGAAGTACGTGGCCCTGGGCGCCATCCTGCTCTTCATCCTCGTGAAGGTCGTGCTGCCGTTCGCGATACTCCTGTACGCGAGCTTCCTGCGCTTCTACGTGCCGCCGGTGCTGGAGTTCGCGGCCGACATGCGCTGGACGCTGCTCCACTACACACGGCTTCTGGACTACCGCTTCTTCGGCAGCTACTTCGTCAACACCCTGATCGTGGCGGTGGAGGCCGCGACCCTGACCATGCTGCTGGTCAGCTTCATCGGCTGGCTGGTGGTGCGGCGTCCCTCCAAACTCACGGACCTCATCAACGTCGTGGCGTTCATGCCCCTGGCCATCCCGGGCGTCATCTCGACCCTGGCGCTATTCCTCATGTTCGTGGGCACGCCGCTCTACGGCACGCTGATCCTCCTGACCCTGGCGTTCGTGGCCCGCTACCTCGCCTTCGGCACCCGGCTCATGCACTCCGCCATGCTGCAGCTCCACCACGAGTTGGAGGAGGCGTCGCAGGCCAGTGGCGCCAACAACCTGCAGACCTTCATCCGGATCACGTTGCGGCTCCTGATCCCCGCGTTCCTCAGCGGGTGGCTCTGGGTGCTGGTGCACGCCGCCAAGGACTTCTCCGTGGCGCTGCTGCTGGCCTCGGCCGGCAGCGTGCTCGTGGCCAACATCGTCTACGAGGCCTTCATCGGCGGCCACTTCAACGAGTCCGCGGCCATGCTGGTGGTGCTGATCACCTTCAACCTGATCTTCGTGGTCGCCGGCAGGAAGGTCATCGGGCAGTCCATTGCCCAGTAAGTCGGGCCGGCACGGAACGGAGGGGGACTGACGACCGCTGCCACGAACGCCATGTTGGTCCTTCCGCGGCGATGGCCTATAGTGTTCCGATGATAGGCACACCGCTCTCCATCCTTGACCTGTCGCCCATCGTCGAGGGCGGCGACGCGCGCCAAGCGTTGCTCAATACCATCGACCTGGCGCGCCATGCCGACGCATGGGGCTACACGCGCTACTGGCTGGCCGAGCATCACAACATGGCGGGTATCGCCAGTGCCGCGACGGCCGTGGTAGTCGGCCAGGTCGCCCAGGCGACGGCAACCATGCGGGTCGGCGCGGGCGGCGTCATGCTGGCCAACCATGCCCCGCTCGTCATCGCCGAGCAGTTCGGCACCCTCGCGGCCCTTTTCTCGGGCCGGATCGATCTGGGCGTGGGTCGCGCACCCGGCACCGACCGTTACACCGAGCGTGCCTTGCGCCGCACCCTGGAAGGCAACATTGATGACTTCCCGCAAGACGTGCTGGAGCTGCAACACTATTTCAAGGAACCGGCAGCGAACCAGTTCGTGCGCGCCGTGCCCGGTGCCGGCCTGAACGTACCGATCTGGATCCTGGGCTCCAGTCTCTACGGCGCCCAGCTCGCCGCCGCCCTCGGGCTTCCCTATGCCTTTGCCTCGCACTTCGCGCCCGCGGCCCTGATGCAGGCCATCGCCGTCTACCGCCAACGTTTCGAGCCGTCGGCGCAACTCGACAAGCCCTATGTCATGGTAGGCATGACCGTCGTCGCCGCCGATACCGACGAGGAAGCCCGTTTCCTCAGAACCTCGATCCTGCAGTCCTTCGTCAACCGGCGCCGCGGCGGCATGCCGGGCAAGCTGCCGCCGCCGGCCGCCGGTTTTGAAGATCAAGTGGCTCCGCACGAGCGTGCGATGATCAAGGAGGCTCTGTCCTGCTCCGCCGTCGGTGCGCCCGATACGGTCGAACGCGAGATCGCCGCCTTCGTCGAGCGAACCGGTGCCGACGAGGTCATGATCACCGCGAACATCCATGATCACGCCAAGCGGCTGCGGTCCTTCGAACTGGTGGCCGGGATGATGGGCGCCACCACGGAGCTTCAGCGACGCGCCGCGCGCTAGTCACAGGCGGTGCGGCGATCCTCTTGTCGAGGTAGTCTGACCTATCCGCGCTCTTCCCGATCCAGCCCCGTCATCTCCAGCATCGGGCGGTCCGTGACGGAGAACAGGATGGCCGGCTCGGTCTCCGACGCATTCCGGAAGTGGTGCCAGCGCCACGGCGGCAGGGTGAAGGCGTCGTTGATCTCCCATTCCAACTCGATGGGCTCGTCGCGGTCGACGATGGTGACGCCCTGGCCCTGGACGGCGTGGTAGTGGGTGGTGCCCGTGTGGCGGTGCGGCCGTGTCGCCTGGCCCGGCAGCAGCATCTGGATGTGGCAGGTCATGGTCAGGAACGTGTGCCCGCCGGTGACGGGGTTCTTGTATTCCAGCAGGACGCCGTCGTGGGGGTCGCCGCCGCCCCCGTCCGCCACCGCTTGCAAGGCCTCCAGGGTTTCGTCCCACTTGTAGTGGTAGGGCACGCCGGCGGCGCCCTCGTAGCGCACCTCGGGCTCCCGGATGGGGCCGAAGAGGCGGCGTGACGCGCCTTCCTTGCGCGTCAAGGGTTGCTGGACGCCTTCCGACCACTCTTCCCGGAACCGGGAGGCGCCCAGGAAGTTGACCACGCCGACGTCGAGGGCGTCGATCCAGATGATGGGCTCCTTGGAATCGTTCACGTGGTCGTGCCACACCCAGTTGGGCTGGATCAGCAGGTCGCCCGGCTCCATGGTCATGGGCTCGCCGTTGGAGGTGGTGTAGGCGCCGCCGCCCTGGACCACGAACCGGAGCGCCGTGTTGGTGTGCCGGTGGGCCGGGGCGGCCTCGCCGGGCATGACGATCTGGTAGCCCATGACGATGGTGCGGCTCTCGGTTATCAGGCCGACGTTGCGCCGGAAAGCCTCCGCGCCGAGGCTGATCACGTCGGCGGCCTGCAGCAGCGCGGGGTGGACGTCGTCCCAGCGCCACAGCCTGGGCTCGACGTCGTGCTGTTCGCGCTGGCGCTGCCAGTAGCCCACCAGTCCGAGGTCGGCGAACTTCGCGTGCAACTCGTCACGCCTCTTCTGGTTGTCGGATGCGACCTTGGCCATACCTGTATCCTTTTCGGTCCGTCTTGCCGGCTCCGGTGCCCGTGTTCCCGCCAAACCGCCCCGCGCGCGTCAGGCAGCGGCATCCGTGGGCAGCGGGTAGGTCTCGCACAGCTTGCGCCAGCGCTGGGCGATGGCCTTGGCCTCGGCCCGGGTCTCGTCCGTGGTCACCCGGAACGGCGGCCTTCCCGGACCGGCGTAGCAGTAGCCGGCCTCGTTGATGGAGATCTTGCTCTCCACCGGGTCGGTGAGGCTCGGGTCCTTTCCGCCCACCCGCGCCATGGCCATGCAGATCTCCCTGACCTCGTCCCAGCGGCCCTCGCGGCCGGCCTGGTAGGCGCGGATCACCGGCGAGGGGCCCATCCACGCGTTGATGGACCAGCATCCGGCGGCGCCCATCATCATGTAGGGGAACATCTGGTTCTGGTTGGTCATGACGCTGATCTTGCCGCGCACGATGTCCATGAGCTGCATGAACTGCATGGGGGTGCGGTGGCTGTCCTTCATGCCGACGATGTTGGGCCGGCTGACCAACTCCTTGAACGCCGCCACCGGAATGTGAATGTGGTGGTTGCGCGGGTTGTGGTAGATGAAGATGCCCAGCTCAGGGTGCTCGTCCGCCAGGTCGAAGTAGAACTGCACGGCGTTGGGCACGCTGGACTTGAAGTAGAAGGGCACGCCCACGAGCACGGCGTCGGCGCCGGCCTTGGCGGCATAGTCCATCTTGAGCAGCACTTCGCGCGTGTTCAGGCTGGTGCAGCCGATGACCACGGGAATGCGCTTGTTCACCGTGGCGACGGTGGCGTCGGCGAGGGTCGTGAACTCGTCCCACAGAAGAGTGTGGCACTCGCCGAAGGTCCCGGTGGTGGTGAGCACGCCGATGCCGTCGCGCACCGCCTGGTCGACGCTTCGTTCGAGTTCCGGCACGTTGACCGTGTTCTTCGCGCGCGGCGAGTTGGCGTCGTCGGTCGTGAAGGCCGGCATCATGGCCATTACGCCTTGGATGTCGCTGGCTTGGATCATGGTTGTCTCCCTTCTTGAGGCGGGTAGGAAATGCGGGCTAGGATCACGAGCGCAACCCGTCCCGCTTGGCCGCGACAGTATCAAGTCGCCATGTGGCTGTCAACATGAGCCGGGCGACGCGGGAGCCTGCGTTGACAGGGTTTTTCACGCCGATGTATATGGAGTCAGGTCTTCGAACGCGGGACCGATTCACTCTTGCCGGGAGGTTCTTTTCATGGCTTCGATGATTCCCAGACACGCCGCCATCGCGGTGAACGACCTCGTGGACAACTGCGCCAACGTTCAGCCCGGCATGCAGGTGCTGATCCTTGCCGTGCACGACGGCAGCTACGGCGGCATCAACCTCGTGGACGAGGACGCGGTGGCATGGGTGCAGTCGGCGGTGCAGCAGCGCGGCGCCGACGCCTATGTGCTGTGGACCGATACGCCCGTGCGACCCACCGTGCTATGGGGGGACGGCGCCGACCCGGGCAAGGCCTGGCGCGTGCCCAAGGTGGTGCGCAACGCCATCCTCGGCGCCGACGTGCTCATCAGCTACGGCGTCGACTTCACCTACGAGGAAGAACTGCGGGAGATCCCGGAGATCCTCGAGGAACGGGACATTCCCCTGGCGCGCAACATGGCCACCACGGCGTCGCTGCTCGCCAGCAACTGGGGGCTCACCCCGTACGAGCTGGTGGCGGAGATCCGCATCCAGACCGCGGCGCTGGTGACGCCGGGCGCCAAGTGGGTCATGGAGCATCCCAACGGGTCCTACATCGAGGGCATCGTGGAGAAGCCCCTCGGCGCGGAACACTACGCCGACTACCGCACCGTGGGCCTGTACCGCCCGTTCCCCGAGGGGGTCTTCCCCTCCATCCGTTCGCGCGATGCCGAGGGCATCGGCATCATCAGCGAGATCGGCGTCATCTGGGGCCGCCACATCGGCGTGCCCTGTCCCTTCAAGGAGCCGGTCCGGGTCCACATCAAAGACGGCTATATGCGCAAGTTCGAGGGCGGCGAGGAGGCGGAGACCTTCACCCGCTTCTACAAGTTCATGTCCAAGTACCTGGGCGAGGCAGCCTACGAGGTGCGCGGCTTCCACGGCGGCGTGCACCCGTCCGCCATCCTGGAGCCGCACCAGTGCCCGAACACGCCCTACCGGCACTTCGTCGAGCACCACCACTGGAGCAGCTTCCACTTCCACATGGGCAACAGCCGCACCACCAAGAGCTTCCCCTACCTGATGCACATCTCCGGCGAGATGCGCGGCGGCAGCCTCAGGGTAGGGGACAACTACGTGTACAAGGACGGGCGCCTGACCGCTTCCAACCACCCGGCGGTCAAGGCCGTTGCAGAGAAGTATCCCGACCGGCCGGGGCTGGAACCGGAGCTCTGGCTCCAGACCCCGCGTTGACGTTCTACCGACGCTGGATCGTTTCACTGGAAATCGACGCGGAGGATCGTTCATGGCGCGGCGCTATCGGTACATTTCGGCGGACAGCCACTTCGAGTCCCCCCCGGACATGTGGACGCACCGGGTGCCGGCCAAGTACCGCGACCGGGCTCCGCGCCGCATCAAGCTGTCCAACGGCATGGACGCCATCGTCGAGGAAGGCAAGCCCATCGAGTACAGCGGCACCAACCAGTTCGCCGGCAAGTCGCCCGAAGAGTTCAGCCCCGTCGCCCTCGATTTCGACAACGCCCGCGGCGCGGGCACGGGCGAGGAACGGCTCAAGGAGCAGGACGCCGACGGCATCGACGCCGAAGTGCTCTACGCCACCGAGGCGCGCAACACCGCCATCCGTGACAAGGACGCGTTCCTGGCCATCGTGCGCGCGTTCAACGACTACTTCATCGAGGAGTTCTGCGCGGCGGACCCGGACCGGCTCATCGGCGTGGCCGTGCTGCCCAACATCGGGGTCGAGGAAGACATCGCGGAGATGAAGCGCTGCGCCGACATGGGTTTCAAGACCGTGCGGCTGCACACCTATCCCAGCGGCAGGAACTACCCCACCCCCGAGGACGACCGCTTCTGGGCGGCGGCGCTGGACCTGGACATGCCGCTCACGATCCACACTTCGTTTCCACAGCGCACGCGCGAGCGCGAGGTCTATCTCCTGAAGTATCCCAAGGAGCCCCAGGGGGAGGAGCGGCCGCCGGACTTCCTCCAGCGCATCGCGCGTCACGGCATCTACCACTGCGGCGCCGTGGAGGCCGCCCAACTCATCCTGAACGGCGTCTTCGACCGGTTCCCGAAACTGCGGATCTACTGGGCGGAGAACAACATCGGCTGGATCCCGTACTTCTACCAGCAGATGGACCAGGCCTACAAAGTCAGCGCCTCATGGGCCGAGCGGCTGCTGGGGCTCAAGCGTCTTGACCGGCTTCCCAGCGAGTATCTCCGGGAGCACGCGCTTTGGGGTTTCTTCGACGACCCCATCGGCGTCGAGCTCCGTCATCACGTGGGCGTGGACAGGATCATGTGGTCCACGGACTTCCCCCACATCGTCACCCACTGGCCCCGTTCCCTGGAGGTCATGGAGCAACAACTCGCCGGCGTCCCCGACGACGAACGGGAGTTGATGCTCGCGGGCAACGCGGTGCGCTTCTTTCATCTGGATGCCGCGTGACGCGTGCGTTCACTGCACGCGGTTTCCCAGGACGGCGTACAGGGGGTCCCCCCCGGCGCCCTCGGGGATGGGGGTGTCCGACCGCACACGCTCCCAGTTGCCGGCCGCGGTCAGGTAGGACTCCACGAGTTGCTGGTGTCCCTGCCCGCTGAGATGGTGCCAGATGGCCACGGCCTTGGTGGGGAAGCAGCGGTTGGAGAACGTGATGACGAGCGGCCCGCCGGGGATCACGACGCGGCCGAGGTCGCGGATCACCTCCACCGGCTTGACCAGGTAGTCCACGGACACGCAGATGCACGCGGCGTCGAAATTGCCGTCCGCGTAGGGCAGGGTGGGGCGGTCGTTGAGGTTGTGCACGGTGTAGGCGGTGAGGCGGGGGTTGGCCTGGAGCTCCCGCTCGTTCATGCCCAGCCCCACGACCTTCCCGAAGGCCATCTCCGGGGGCAGGTGGCTGATCCAACTGCTCATGAGGTCGAGGACCGCGCCGCCCGCGGGCAGCGTTTCCCGGTAGAGCTGCGTGACCGCGGCGATGGCGCGGTCGTCGATATGAGTCACCAGCCGGGGCTCCTCGTAGAACTCCTCGTCCGGCGACTCGTCCATGCGCGCGAACGCTTGCGGCGGTAGCGGGTGGGTCGTCATATTATAGTGCGTTCTGTCTCGTCGGCGCGGCCGTTCGGTCACCGCGGTCCGACCGCCTGTATAGTAGGGTGGCTGCCCAGGCTTTACAAACCCGGCAACGGGAGGGCTCATGAGCAAGGATGATCGCCAGGTGATTCTCTCGCTGATCGGGGTGGGCAAGGTCCATCCGCCCAAGCGCCAGGTGCTCAAGGACATCTACCTGTCGTTCTTCTACGGCGCCAAGATCGGGGTCCTCGGCCTCAACGGCGCGGGCAAGAGCACGCTGCTCAGGATCATCGCGGGGGTGGAGCAGGAGTACCTGGGCGAGATCACCTTCTCCAAGGGATATTCCGTGGGGCTGCTGGAGCAAGAGCCTCGGATGGACCCGGACAAGACGGTCAAGGAGGTGGTGGAGGAGGGCTGTTCCCGGATGCTGGAACTGCTGGCGGAATACGAGACCGTCAGCGCCCGGTTCGCGGAGGAGTTGAGCGCGGACGAGATGGATGCCTTGCTGGAGCAGCAGGCGAAGCTCCAGGACCAGATCGAGGCGGGCAACGGCTGGGAACTGGAGAGCCAGTTGGAAGTGGCCATGGACGCGCTCCGCTGTCCGCCGCCGGAGACGAAGATCGACGTGCTTTCGGGCGGCGAGCGCCGGCGCGTGGCTCTGTGCCGGCTGTTGATCCAGGAGCCGGACATCCTGTTGCTGGACGAGCCCACCAACCACCTGGATGCGGAGTCGGTGCAGTGGCTGGAGCAGCACCTGGCGCGCTACGAGGGCACGGTCATCGCCGTGACCCACGACCGCTACTTCCTGGACAACGTCGCCGGCTGGATCCTGGAGCTGGACCGGGGCCACGGCATTCCCTTCGAGGGCAACTACTCGTCGTGGCTGGAGCAGAAGCAGGCCCGGCTCGCGCAGGCGGAGAGGTCGCTGTCGCGGCACCGCAAGACCCTGGAGCGGGAGCTGGAATGGATCCGCATGTCGCCACGTGCGCGGCAGGCCAAGGGCAAGGCCCGGCTCACGCGCTACGAGCAGTTGCTGGGCCGGGAACAGGAGAGCGCGCAGGAGGATCTGGAGATCTACATCCCGCCGGGTCCACGCCTCGGCGACGTGGTGCTACAGGCGGAAGGGCTCGCCCACGGGTTCGGCGACCGGCTCCTGTTCGAGGACCTGAGCTTCATCATGCCGCCGGGCGCCATCGTCGGCGTCATCGGCCCCAACGGCTCGGGCAAGACCACGCTGCTGCGCATCATCACCGGCGGCGTCGAGTGCCGGTCCGGCTCGTTCCGCATCGGCGAGACCGTCCGGGTGGGCTATGTGGACCAGAGCCGCACCCTGAACGACGAGCACACCGTGTGGGACGCCATCTCGGACGGGCAGGACCAGATCCTGTTGGGCAAGCGCGAGGTCAACTCGCGGGCCTACGTGGGGCGGTTCAACTTCTCGGGCCAGGACCAGCAGAAGAAGGTCCGGGACCTGTCCGGCGGCGAGCGCAACCGCGTTCACCTGGCGCGCATGCTCAAGGAAGAAGCCAACCTGCTCCTGCTGGACGAGCCCACCAACGACCTCGACGTCAACACCATGCGCGCCCTGGAGGACGGGCTCGTGGAGTTCGGCGGCTCCTGCGTCGTGGTGAGCCACGACCGCTGGTTCCTGGACCGCATCGCCACCCACATCCTCGCCTTCGAGGGCGACAGCCAGGTGGTCTGGTTCGAGGGGAACTACAGCGACTACGAGGAAGACCGGCGCCGGCGTCTCGGCAAGGAGGCCGACCAGCCCCACCGCATGCGCTACCGCAGGCTGACCAGGGATTGAGGCGGGTCGCCCTAGCTGGTACGCACGGGGCGACCGCCGGTCGCCCCTACAATCGCCCCCACCCGTCTGCCTTTAGCCGCCCGCCGCCTTCACGAAATCCGACAGCCGTTCCCCGATCATAATGCACGTGACGTTGGTGTTGGCGTGCACCACCGTCGGCATGATGGAGGCGTCCGCCACCCACAGGTTGTCCATGCCGTGCACCTTGAGGTTCTGATCCACCACCGCCTCCGGGTTGGACGCCGGGGCCATGAGGCAGGTGCCGACGCCGTGGTGGTAGCTGTCGTAGGTGGCCTTGGCGAATTTTACCCAGTCCTCGCCGGGACCGGGGGTGAGGAGGTCGCCGTAGAGCTCGCGCATGGGCGGGGTTTCGGTGATCTCCTTGATGAACTCCATGGCCCTGGTCATGGATTCGATGTCCTGCGGGTCCTCCAGCATGGCGGATTCGATAATCGGAAACTCCCGTGGGTCGCTGCTCTGGAGGTACAGGCGGCCGCGGCTCATCTGCTCCAGCAGCGACGCCGACAGCGGGATGGTGGGCTTGATGCCCTCGATCTGGGTCGGCGGCCTGAGCGAGATGTGGAAGTTGGAGCAGTCCCGGTCCGCGTGGCTCTTGTAGATGTAGCGGATGCGCGGGATGATCCAGTCGGCGTCGAACTCCTCCTTGCACTCGAAGGTCATGAACACCACCGCGTGGTCCTGGTAGTTCTCGCCAACGCCGGGCATGTGCCTGACAACCTCGATGCCCACCTTCTCGAGGTCCTGGGCCCGACCGATGCCCGACAGCATGAGGAGCTGGGCCGAGTAGTAGACGCCGGCGCTCACCACCACCTGGTTGCCGGAAACGGTCTCCTGGCGGCCGTCCTTCTCATAGCGCACGCCGGTGACGCGGTTGCCCTCGATATCCAGCCTGGTGACCAGGGCCTCGGCGACGATGGTGAGGTTGTCACGGCCGCGGGCGGGGTTGAGGTACGCCACCACCGTGGACTGGCGCTTGCCGTCCTTGATGCTGAAGGGCGGGTGCCCGACGCCCTCGGGGTCGGGGATGTTTGTGTCCTCCAGCAACGGCAGGCCCTTCTGCTGGCCCGCCTCGATGAAGGCTTGCACCGGGTCGGCGGCGCCGGGAGTATCGAACGTGAAGGGGCGCTTCACGTAGAGCGGGCCGTCGTTGCCGTGGAGTGGGCTGTCCGGGAAGTCCTGGTCCGATTCCAGCCTCTTGAGCACCGGCAGCACCTTCTCCCAGGACCAGTCGGGGTTGCCGGCCGCCACCCAGTTGTCCATGTCGGCCTTCATGGGCCGGGGCGCGGCCATGACGTTCACCGACGAGCCGCCGCCCATGATCCTGCCGGCGAGCTTGTAGCAGATGCTGCCGTCGAGGTCGCGCGGGCTGGGGTACATCGCCAGGTAGTCGGTCTCCAGCAAGAGGCGCACCTGGTTCTGGGCCTCGGCCACCATCTCGGGAATGGGCTGGGGATCCGGCCCGGCCTCCAGCAGCAGCACCTTGCGCCGGGGATCCTCGGAGAGGCGGCTGGCCGCGGCGCAGCCCGCCGAGCCTCCGCCGATGATGATGACGTCGTAGTGATCGGCCATGCGATTTGCCCTTTCGTTGTGGCTCCGCGTCTCAGGCCTTGGCGGCCTCGTCGTCCAGCGCCTTGGTGAGGCGCTTGCGGAACTCTTCCAGGATGAGCGAGGTGGTGGCGCGCAGGATCATGTCGCCGACGATGGCCAGGCGACCCTGGATATCCACCTGCGCCTTGTACACGAGCTCGGTGCAGTTCTCCCGCGGCTCCGCCATGCGCGCGTCCACGCCGGCCACCACCGTGCTCTTGGTGACGGAGTCGTTCCCCTCGATCTTCACCGTGAGGGCTTCCTTGGGATTGCTGTCGGTGATGGTCGAGCGGAAGTTGAACTTGCCGGCCATGGGGCCGACCTTGGCGCTGATGACGCCGTCGAAGGTGGAGTCGTCGATCTTGTCGATGGAATCGAGACCCGGCATGCAGGCCGAGAACTTGTCGATATCCAGCACGAAGTCCCACACCGCGTCCCTGGGATGCTCTACCGTAATGGTGCCCTCGAAGTTCATGTGCGCTCCCGTCCCGTCGCCCCGTTGAAGTTGCGTGCGGTATAACACACTATCGTCGTTGCCGCGAAACAGGCTGTGGCATGCTACATATAGCGACCATGGACATCGCCCTCGTCTATGCCCTGGGCACAGCGTTCTTCCTCGCGTTGCGCGACATCTTCGGCCGCATGGCCACCCACGACATCGATCCGGTGTTGAGCACGGCGGCCACGGCGTTCACCGGCCTGGTGGTGTTGACCTGCGCCGCGCTTCTGAACGGCGACCTGCACGCGGGTTTCCCTGGCTGGGGCTGGCCGCTGTTCGTCATCGGCGTGGCCGGCATCCTGCGCATCACCGTGGGGCGCACCACGCTGTTCACCGCCATCAAGTACATCGGCGCCGCGCGTTCCAGCAGCTTCAGCGCCACCAACGTGTTCTTCGCCATGTTCCTGGGCGTGTTCCTTCTGGACGAGACCTTGACGTTCATGCTGACGGCCGGCGCCGTGCTGGTGGTGGCCGGGTGCGTGCTCGTGGCCATGAGCCGCGCGCAGGGCGGCGTCCCCCAAGCCTGGACCCGTTACGTCGCCGGCATGGCCCTCGCCCTGGGCAGCGCCTTCGCCATGGCGCTGTCCGCGGCCCTCACCCGGACGGTGGTGCACGAGTTCTCGTCGCCCTTGGGGGCAAACTTCTACGCCAGCCTCATCGCGCTGCCGAGCTTCCTGCCCGCCATCTCCAACCGGCCGCTCCGCGGCGTGGCGGACTGGACGCCGCGGCACTGGCGCTACATCTGGCTCGTGGGCCTGGTGTCCGCCATCGGCACCACCTGCGGCTATTTCGCGCTCAAGCACGCACCGGTGATCGTGGTCCAGCCCATCGCGCAGTCGCGCCCGCTCTTTGTGCTGCTGATCTCCTGGCTCTTCCTCCAGGCACATGAGACGGTGAACTGGAAGGTCACCGCCGGCGCGCTGGCCATCGTGCTCGGCACGGCGCTGTTCTTCCTGCGCTGACGAGGCCCTCGGAGCCCGACTGTCGCCGTGATTCGGGTTCCAATTGATTCGAGTTTCTCTATATGTTTAGAAGCCTGATCAGAGGAACAACTTCCCCGGAGGGACCCGTTCCATGAAGGAGAAAGTCGTCAAGACTGACGAGGAGTGGCGCCGACAGCTCACCGACGAGGAGTTCCTGGTGACGCGGAAGCAGGCCACCGAGCGCCCGTTCACGGGCAAGTACCACGCCTCCAAGGAGCCCGGTATCTATCGTTGCGTCTGCTGCGGCGTGGACCTGTTCGACGCCGCCACAAAGTTCGAATCGGGTACCGGCTGGCCCAGCTTCTGGGCGCCGGTGGACGAGGAGAACGTCGCCACGAAGGAAGACCGTTCCTACGGCATGCGCCGTGTGGAGGTGCTCTGCGGCGTCTGCGACGCCCATCTGGGACACGTGTTCGAAGACGGTCCGTCGCCGACATATCTAAGGTATTGTATTAACTCTTTGTCGTTGAAACACGAGAAAGACTGAGGAGGTTCGATCACATGGACAGCAAGCAAGTTCTGGCGCAGCTCGACCGCGCGCACTTGGTGGAGATGACACGGGATCTCGCCGACATCGTCACGATCACGGGCAACGAAACGCCGGTGGCGGAATATCTGGGCCGCGAGTTCGAGCGCCTCGGCATGGAGGTGGAGTACCAGGAGGTGGAGAAGGGACGGAAAAACGTCATCGGCACGCTTCGGGGCTCCGGCGAGGGGCCGACGCTGATGTTCAACGGCCACATGGACCATTTCGACAACCCCGAGCCCACCCGCGTGACCGAGGACCGGGTCTACGGCCGCGGCCTGGTCAACATGAAGTGCGCGTTCCCCTGCTACATCACCGCGGTGGACATGCTCGTCAAGGCCGGGGCGGAGCTCAAGGGCGACGTCGTCATCTCGGGCGTGGTGGGCGAGATCGAGAAGGCCCAGGTCAATCGATTTTACGGCAAGAGCTACCGGGGCGCGGGCGTGGGCGCGCGCTATCTCATGGACCACGGGGTCACCGCCGACATGTGCATCATCGGCGAGCCCACCGGCCTGCGCATGCAGATCGGCAACGCCGGCCTGGTGTGGGCCGAGGTGACCGTGGAAGGGCCGGCCAAGACCTTCGTCATGAAGGCGTTCGAGGTGTGCAAGGCGATCCAGGCGTGGGAGGCCGACTACCAGAAAATGTTCCCGCATCCGTTC
>JAPPNE010000181.1 GCA_028818775.1 Deltaproteobacteria bacterium
TGTTGTCGGTTTTTCAGAAACGCGGAATTCTGTGTGGTTTTGCGCGGTTTTTGATGTTGTCGTGCTGTTCTGGTGAGCGTGACGGTGATCGGACCGGTGTTGGTCGCCGTGGATGGTCCCGCCCCGGGCGGTTTTTCTTCCTGTCGGCGTTTTCTGCAGAGGCTTTTCGGGTGTTGGGGACGAGAGCCGGCCGGCGCGACGGGTGCGTGGGTGGACGGTTTCGGCGGGTTTCGGCCTCGGTGTTGGCCTCGCCGGGCGGGTTTCCGCTCAGGCCCTGACGACGTCGTTCCAGTCCATGGTGTCGGGGGGTCGTCGTCTTTCGAGGGTGACGGTGTCGGGCAGGACGACGGATTTGCGGATGGCTTCGGCTTGCCGGTCTCCGGCCGCGTCACCGTCCTGCGCGAGAACCAGGGCGTCGAGGTTCGGGAGCGCGTGTGCGGCGTGCTGGATCTGCTCGCATTGGGTTCGTGACGGCGCGCCTGCGGTTGAGAGGAAGGCCCGGTCGGCCGGGCATTGGTCGATCTGGGCGAGGCTGAGGGCGTCGAGCGCGCTTTCCGTGACGACGAGCGCCCGCAGGGCCGCGGCTGTCGTGGCGGTGTGGATGGCGAACAGGGCGCGTGTTCCGCCGGTTGCGAAGCGCCGCGGCCCGTCGGGGGGCGCGATCTCGAACCCGGTGAGCGTGCGATGCCGGTCGCGGTGGGCGAACAGGACCCGTCCGTCCCGGTCGCAGCGGATCGGCGGGCGGCTGGTTTGCAGCGTGGGCCCGGTGATGCCGCGCCCGATCAGCCAGGGCGGCGCGGGATGGGGGGTCGCCGCCTGCCAGAGATTCCGGAAGGATGGGGGGCCCTGCGCGGCGGCCCGGGGCTCGGCGAACCGGGCGCGGATGTCGGCGAAGGAGAGCCCGCGGTTGATCATGAAGTCGATGATGGTCCCGTTGTCGTCGTTGTCCTGTGTGTTGAAGTAGACCCAGTGTCCGTTGCCGAGCCGCTTGAGGACGAGCTTGGGCTGTCCCTCGGCCCGCAACACGGGACAGTTGCGGGTCGAGGCCCCGGGATCCCGCGTATAGCCCCACTGGGCGGCGATGGTGTCGAACGGCCTGCGTTTGAGGGCATCGAAGTCGACACGCGGGCGATCAGGTCCCGGAATGTCGCAGCCTCCAGGAGTCGCCGTCGATGGTGATGACGGTGGCCTTGTGCGTCAGGCGGTCGACGGCGGCGGCGATGCCGGCGGCGCTGGGGAAGACCCGGTCCCACTGTCCGAAGCCGAGGGATGTCGTGACCAGGGTGGAGCGTCTGCGGTAGCGCCGCGCGATGATGGTGTAGAGGATGTCGGCGAGGCGGCTGTCGAGATGGACGTAGCCGATTTCGTCGAGGATGAGGAGGCGGGGGCGGGCGAGCACGGTGAGGCGGTGCAGAAGTGCCTGCCGGCTGTCGAGCGCGGCGAGGTCCGCGAGCAGGCCGGGCGCGGTCTCGAACCGCACGGTGTGGCCGCGCAGGAGGGCCTGGTGGGCGATGTTGGCGGCGATCATGGTCTTTCCGGTTCCCTGTCCGCCGACGAGCACGGCATTGTCGGCACGGCTGATGAACTCGAGCGTCATCAGCGTCCTGACGGCCTCGCGGTCGATGTGGCGCGGCCATGTCCAGTCGAAGTCGGCCAGGGGGGTGAAGGCCGGGAGCCGGGCCGCGGCGCGGCGGCGTTCGAAGCTGCGGGCGCGTCGCTCGCGCTCCTCGTGGGTGATGAGATCCTCGAGCCAGTCGGCTTCGGCGATCTCGCCCCAGCGGGCGAGCAGGCCATGCAGGCCGAGAGCGCCGGCGCGGGCCTTGAGCGCGGTCATTCCGGTGTCCCTTTCGTCGTGGCGCGGTCATAGGCGTCGAGGCCGGTCGAGCGCGGGGTCGTGAGGCCGGCATCGGTTCCGAGTTCCACAGGCAGCCGCTGGCGGGCGCCGTGGCCGGTCTCGAGAATGCGGATGACCGTGTTGGAATGGGGCGAGCCGCGCTCCAGCGCGAGGCCGATGGCCCGGTCGAGTTCATCGGCGCCGTGCCGGTCGAGCCGGCGTGTGAGCGTTTGCGCGATCATCGCGACGTTGTCGTTGCGCGCGCCGGCGGCGGCGAGGAGGTCCTGCGCCCGGGGGACGGCCCGGATCAGCCGGTCCCGCATTCCCATGGTCCGGCCGTGCCGCTTGCCGGCGATGAGCGCCTTGACATGGGCGGGGTCCTCGACCCGGGCCTTTCTGTCCCAGGAACGATTGTGGACCGCGACCTCGCTCTCCCCGTCGAGGATGCGGATCCGCTCGGGGGAGGCCAGGACGGTGAGCGTGGCGCCGACATGCCCGGGCGGCACGCTGTAGTCATTTCCGTCGAAGCGGGCATAAGGGGTCTTTCCGATCCGCACCGGGCAGACCGCGTCGGTCGGGAAGGGCACGTCGGGCAGCGGCATCAGCAGCTTGCGCTCCCGGGCGAAGGCGTCCCCGACCGTGATGCCGTCATCCTCCGGCCACGGGCGCTCGAGGGCCGGTCCGAGACACCAGGCGCGGGCGTCGGCGTTGAGTTCGTCAAGCGGGGTGTTGATGTCGCGCCCGGTCATGAATGCCGAGCGGACAAAACGTATGTTCCTCTCGACGCGTCCCTT
>JAPPNE010000182.1:0-6516 GCA_028818775.1 Deltaproteobacteria bacterium
CCCCCCCCCCCCCCCCCCCCCCCCCCCCCCCCCCCCCCCCCCCCCCGGGACGGTGGTGGGTTGATGTCGGTTTAGGGGCTGTAACGCCGAATTTCGCGAAAGGGTTCACCTCCGGCGTATTGCAAACACGTTCGGATTGGGCTGGAATATAGGTATGAACTCTCGAATCCGACAGGAGGCATCCATGAGTCGCGCACGGCGCATTCGGCGGTCGATGGTGGCCGCGCTGTTCATTGCGGCACTGTTTTTGCCGGCGGGCACGGCCCTGGCGCTCGACCCGGTGTTCTCGACCTATCTGGGCGGCGCCATCCGGGGGTACGATCCGGTGGCCTACCACACCGAGGGCAAGCCGGTGGCGGGCAAGCGCGCCCATCGGGTCGAGTGGAAGGGGGCGACGTGGTCGTTCGCCAGCGCCGGGAACAAGGCGCTGTTCGAGGGCGACCCGGAGAAGTACGCGCCCCGGTACGGCGGTTACTGCGCGTGGGCGGTGAGCCAGGGTTACACGGCGTCCATCGATCCGGATGCCTGGAGCATCGTGGAGGGCAAGCTCTACCTCAACTACAGCCTGGGAGTACGGGACCAGTGGTCCCAGGACATCCCCGGCAACATCGCCAAGGGCGACGTCAACTGGCCGAAGCTGGTGGCCGGCAAATAGGGGTCACGGGGGATGCGTCCGTCGGGCTCCGTGACCTTCTCTCACGGCGGACGCCCAACCGACTTCACGGCCAGAGCGCATCCGTTCGCAGCGCCTCGAGAAACCGTTTCACCGTCCACACCTCGATGCCGTCTTCCGTGCGGAAGGCGCGTGCGCCATCATAGACGAGAATGCGCCGAGCCAGGTTCGGCAGACCGGCGATGGCGCGCAACCCCTTGAGCAAGGCGGTGTGGTACCGTTTGGCCGCCTTGGTTTCGATGGCGAGGCATTCGGCATCCCGGTGGAGCAGGAAGTCGACCTCGGTGCTGGATTCCGTCGGTGCCCAGTAGTGGATGCTGTCGAATAGCGGTTGTTCTTCCGCGTGGGCGCGCAACAGGCTCAGGAGCCAGCCTTCGAAAAGCGCCCCGCGTTCCTCCGCCGACACCGGGCCGAACTGGCGTTTGACGGCGCGTACGAGGCCCGGGTCCACCCAGTAGAGCTTGGGCCGCCGCCGCTCGCGGACCCGCAGCTTCGCCTCGAACGCCGGCAGGCGCCAAGTGAGAAGCGTGTCTTCGAGTACATCCAGGTAGCCCGCCACGGTGGGGCGCGCCACGCCGGCGTCCCGGGCGATGCCCGCGACGTTCAGGACTTGTCCGTGAAGCAACGCGGCGATAGGCAGGAAGCGAACGAAGCCAGGCAAATTGCGCACGACGGCTTCCGCCCGGATCTCTTCCCGGAGGTAGAGCTGCGTATAGCTCTCCAGCACCTCGCGACGCCCGTCCGCGGTCCACACCAGCGGAATGCTGCCGTACCTGAGCACGTCTTCCAGGTTGAAGTCGGCGCCGAGTTCCCGCGGGACCAGCGGATACATCGCCTTGCGGACGGCCCGTCCCGCCAGCAGGTTCGTACCCGCGGTCTTGAGCTTCCGCGCACTGGAACCGAGCAGGGCGAAGCGCAGGCCGCGTTCTTCGATCAGCCGGTGCACCTCGTTCAACAGCGCGGGAATGCGCTGCACTTCATCGATGACGACCCAGTCGCTTGGCGCGACGGCGGAAACCAGTTGCCGGAACAACGACGGGTCGGCCAGCAGGTCGTGAAACAGGGCTTCATCCAGCAGGTCGAGACGCAGTGCGTCGGGCAGGGTCGTGCGCGCCCATGAACTCTTGCCGACGCCCCTCACACCGAAAAGGAAGAAGCTGCGAGCCGGCAACCGCGCGATCCGACTGTATAGCATGTCAACAGAAATAGCCGAAAAGTGACAACATAGCAAACATTATGCAGGCCCCTTCCTGTGTCTGTCACCGCATGCGCGGCATTGAATTCGGCGTTGAATTCAGATACCCAACTCATTGAATTCAGGCACACATCCTCACAGGCAGCGGGTACGGTCCGCCGCCGGAAGGGAACCGCCATGAAGTACTCGAAGCACGATGCGAAGGAATACGCCCGCGCGAACATGAAGGGCGTCTGGGCCGCGGCCATGAACCCGATCAGGGAGGACTTCTCGTTCGACGAGGAGGGACTGCGCCGGAACATCCGGCACTGGGTCGACGATCTGGCGATTCAGGGGCTCTTCATCGCCGGCAAGCAGGGAGAGTTCTTCACCATGTCGCTGGAGGAGCGCAAGCGCAACTTCGAAATCGCCGTGGAGGAGACCGCGGGCAAGGCCGGCACCATCATGTCCTGCTCCGACCAGAACTTCGACACCGTGGTGGAGCTGGCGCGCCACGCCGAGGCGGTGGACGCCGACTACATCGTGGTGCACGCGCCCGTGCTGCACTTCGTCACCGACCGGGACGACGCCGTCTACCACTACTACAAGGCCGTGTGTGACCGCGTGGACATCGGCATCGCCATGTGGAGCCACCCGGACTCGGGCTACCTGATGAGCCCGGAGCTGTGCGAGCGGGTGGCGGAGCTGCCCAACATCGTGGCCATCAAGTACTCCGTGCCCCGGCCCATGTACGCGGACCTCACCCGGCTGGCCGGCGACCGCCTCATCGTCAGCACCGCCTCCGAGGAGGAATGGCTCGACAACATCGTGGAGCTGGGCTGGCAGCTCTACCTGTGCTCCTCGCCGCCCTACCTGCTCCAGACCCGGAACGACCGTCGCATGCACGAGTACACCCAGCTAGCCTTCGACGGCCAGGCCGAAAAGGCGCGCCAGGTCCGGGACAGCCTGAACCCCGTGCGCGAGGCGCTGGCGTCGAGCCGCCCCGGCGGCAAGCCCCACGCCCACCAGAAATACTGGCAGGAACTCCTGGGCCAAGTCGGCGGCACGGTGCGTCCGCCGTTCCTCCCGCTTACGGAGGACGAGAAGGAGCGGACGCGGGAAGCGTTCGAGGGGTGTGGGTTGAGGGTGTAAGCGCGACGGCCGAAGCTCGAGATCCCTGGATAGGGGTGTGCCGAAGCTCGCTGGTATCGCGCACGTGGCGTTCGTTCTCCCGAACCTCGCGGGAGGCGGTGCGGAGCGGTCGCTGCTGACAGTAGCCAACGGCTTGATCGAACGGGGCCACCGAGTCGACATCATCCTGTTTGGGGCGCGCATCCACTATCCCGCGGAAGTCCCGCGAAAGGCTCGCCTTTTCCTCGTCGATCACAGACTGGACGACCGCACGAAGAAGAGCGCGAGGGCTAAGGAGGTTCTCAACAATTCGGCTCGGATCTCAATGGCTCAGCTTTCAGTGACATCAAAGTCACGGGATTGGCTGCGCATCATGGATGCGCTCCGCTGGGACCCGCTCTGCCTTCCGGGTCCGCGCCTGGTCCGGCAAGCGCGGGCGGTGGCGGCCTATTTGAGCCATCAGCAACCCGATTGTGTCGTTCCGAGTCTGCCGCGCGCCAAGATTGCCGCCCTCCTGGCGGGGCAGCTATTGGGCACCCATCCACCCATCGTCCCCACCATCCGCAACGTGCTTCAGGCCCGTCGGCGCAGTCACAAACGCTGTTATCGGCACCTGTTCGGGCGCGCATCGCACTTCATTTGCGTGTCACAAGGCGTGGCCGACAGCCTCGTAGAACAAGTGGGCGTTTTCGCCACGAAGGTCTCCGTCATACACAACCCGGTCGTCACGCCAGACCTCGACGCTCGGATGACCCAGCCGGCCAACCACCCGTGGATGGACGACGGCGGGGTACCGGTTATCCTCTCGGCCGGCAGGCTTTCGTCTCAGAAAGACTATCCCACCCTTGTGAAGGCCTTCGCGCGTGTCGCCGAGACGCGGCCGTGCCGCCTCATCATCCTCGGGGAAGGAGGACGGCGAACGTCGCTCGAACGTCTGGTCGCGCGTCTCGGCCTGACCGGGCGCGTGTCCCTGCCGGGTTGGGCGGACAATCCGTTCGCGTTCATGGCACGCGCGGCCCTTTTCGTGCTGTCCTCGCGATTCGAGGGTCTCCCCGGAGTTCTCGTGCAGGCGCTTGCGTGCGGCTGCCCTTGCGTCAGCACCGACTGTCCCGCCGGCCCCGCGGAAGTGCTTCAGGATGGGCGACTCGGGCAGCTCGTACCCGTTGGAGACCCCGTACGGTTGGCGGAAGCCATGGTCTCCGCCCTCGAAAGGCCGGTGCACCGGCAGACGTTGCGTGCCGGGGTAGCTGCCTTCTCGGCGGAAAACGCAATCTCGGCCTATGAGGGCTTGATCAGGTCCGTCATTCGGAAGTATGGCGAAAGCGGTTCGGCGTTGGAGCATGCATGAGATCGAAAATCCGAAGTTCAAAGTGGTTCTGGCGCGTTCGCCGCGTTCTCGCACTGAGGAGATTGAAGCATATCCAGAGAGGCAGCAGCGCTTGGTTCGTAGAGACCGAGATCAAGTACGGTGGTCTAGTAATCGACGTTCCTCGAAAACGGATTAGTCCGCATGATCCACGATTTCTGCCTGCCAACAAAGGGGCGGGCGGTTCCCGCGGTGGGTCCCGAGCGCGGGGTATGCGAGGTGGCGACCGGATGCTGGTTCATGGGTATGCACCCAAGTATGCCGAGTATGTTGGGCGGTACCTGGGGCTCCACCGCCAACTGACCATAGTGGAGATCGGCATTCTGCGCGGGACGGGTCTTGCGACGTGGTCCGACCTGTTTCCATCCTCGCGCGTGATCGGGCTCGACATAGATCTGTCGCACGCCCGTTCCAATATGCCGGCGCTCAAAAACATGGGGGCGTTCGGCGGGTCTGATCCCGAACTGTATGAATTCGATCAATTCGCACCGGACAGTGGCCGACTGGACACAATTCTCAAGGGAGATCGCGTTGACATTTGCATTGATGACGCCGCGCACGAGTCAGGGGCAATCATGCAAACGCTGGAACATGTGATGCCTCACATGAACAACTCGTTCGTGTACTTCGTCGAGGACAATGCCAGTGTCTGCGACGAGATTCGTGCCCGCTACCCTGGATACGAGATCGAGAGTGACGGCGAATTGACGATCATTTCCAGTTCCGCGCCGCTTGGTTGAGAGGACAGGCGCTCGCCCCCACGTTCTCCGATACCCATCGCCGGGGTTGCGACCCTTTTCCACTTGGGAGATACTTCTCGCAACCGACAAGAAACCGGAGAAGCCGTCGGCGCCCGGAGGTTCCTGCCCGGGACCTCCGTGAGGGTTGCGTGCGGCGGGGCCATGTGTCCCGACCCTCCACGGCGCGGGCGAAACAAGAAACCGGTTCATGGGTCGCCTCCTGGACTGCGCACGCACAGGCCGGGCGGGGGCGCGTGGACGAAAACAAGAGGAGGCATGACATGAAACTGCGAATAGCGAGCTTAGTGGCGGGTGCGTTCCTGGTGCTTGCCTTGGCCGCTTCGGCCCAGGCGAAGTGCGGCAAGGTCACCATCTCGGAGATGAACTGGGACTCGGCCGCGGTGGCGGCGCAGGTCGAGGCCATCATCCTGAGCAAGGGATACGGCTGCCAGGCGGAGCTGGTGCCCGGTGACACGGTACCGACCGTGACCTCCATGACGGAGAAGGGCGAGCCGGACGTCGCGCCGGAGATCTGGATCAATTCCGTGCGCGAGGTGGTGACGAAGGCGACCAAGGAGGGGCGCCTGAAGCAAGCCGGCGAGATCCTGAGCGACGGCGGCGAGGAGGGCTGGTGGGTGCCGGACTACCTCGTGAAGGAGAATCCGGAGCTTACCACGCTGCAGGCGGTCATGAAGCGCCCGGACCTGTTCCAGGACAAGGAAGACCCCGGCAAGGGCCGTTTCTACGGCTGTCCTTCCGGCTGGGCCTGCCAGATCATCAACGCCAACCTGTTCAAGGCCTACGGCCTCGACAAAGCCAACTTCACGCTGTTCGATCCGGGGTCCGGAGCGGGCCTGGCCGCGGCCATCGCCAAGGCGTATGAGCGGAAGCAGCCCATCTTCACCTACTACTGGGCGCCCACCTCGGTCCTCGGCAAGTACCCGATGGTGAAGCTCGGCGGCATGAAGCACGACCCGGCGACGTACGCGTGCATCACCAACAAGGACTGCGCCGACCCGAAGCCGAACATGTACCCGAAGTCCGATGTGCTGACCTACGTGGTGGGCGGCTTCGCGGAGAGAGAGCCCGACGCGTTCAAGTTCGTCTCGAGCGTGTCCTGGCCCAACAGCGTGGTCAACAAGGTGCTGGCGTGGAAGGCCGACAACAAGGCCGACGCCAAGGAAACCGCGGAGCACTTCCTGAAGAACTACGAGGACGTGTGGACGAAGTGGGTGTCCGCGGACGTGGCGGCCAAGGTCAAGGCCGGCATGTAGATCGGGTTCTAGTCACGGCCGGCGTCCAAGCCGGCCCGGGAACAGGCGGGGGGGTGCCGGGGCGCGGGGGGGGGGCCGCAGGCCCCCCCGAGGGGGGGGCGGGAAAAAGGGGATTTGGGGGTTTGGGGAAACCCCCCCCCAAGGCGACACCCCACCCC
>JAPPNE010000182.1:6526-24424 GCA_028818775.1 Deltaproteobacteria bacterium
TGGGGGGTTCAATGTTATGGGGGGTTTTTTTTTTGGGTTTTTTGCCCGGGCGGGGTCCATGGGGGGCCGGTTAACGGGGGGGGGTTGGGGGGGGGGGGGGTGGGGCCGCCCCCCCCCCGCTTCGTCGTGCCAGGAAAGAGGAGATTCGGCATGTACGGTCATCGCGCCCGCATCGGCTACACGTCACCGCCCATCGTCACCGAGGTCTTCCCCTACGAATTCTACAAGATGGCGCCGCCGGGCGTCACGCTGGCGTTGACCACGCTCATGGTGGCGCGGCACTCCAAGGAGTCCGGCGAGGCCGAGGAGAGCTGGAACCACGCGGTGCGCGCGGCCCGCGAGATGGCCCGCGCCAAGGCGGACATCATCGTCTTCGGCGGCGGCCCGGTGGTCTATTCCGGGGGCGCCCAACGCGCCCACGACACCATGGCGGCGCTGCAAGAGGAACTCGGCGTCCCCGTCACCAACAGCACCACCGCCTACCACCAGGCGGACGCGGTCCTGGGCGCCAAGCTCGTGGGCTCGGTCACCTACGCCTCGACCCCGGGCAGCGCCGACCACCTTCCCAACGAGCGTTTCACCGACCCGGACAAGACCACCATGGTGGCGCAGAAGTTCGCCGGCGTGCCGTTCGTCGAGGTGGGCACCATCCCCTCCGAGGTACCCCTGCGACTCGCCCGGGAGCTCAAGCAGGAACACCCCGAGATCGACACCATCCACCTGGGCTCGCCCCACTGGGCCGCGGGAGCCGTCATCGACACGCTGGAGCAGGAACTCGGCGTCAACGTCGTCCAGGGAAGCCAGGCGATCCTGTGGTGGGCGCTGCGCAGCCTCGGCATCAAGGACCGCATCGAGGGGTACGGCAAGCTCCTGCGGGAGCACTAGCGGCCCAACTCTCCCCCTCCTACAACATCCTGCGCCGCAGCCGCAGCGGGTTCGCGATCACGGACAGCGAGCCCAGGATCATGAGCGCCGCGGCCACCATCGGGTTCAGGAGCAGCCCCGACACCGGGTAGAGCACGCCCGCGGCGATGGGGACTCCCAGGACGTTGACGGCGACCGCGAGGGCGATGTTCTGGCGGACGTTGGACAGAGTCTCGCGGCTCAGCCGGCGGGCGCGCGCCAGCGCCCGCAGGTCGCCGCGGAGCAGGGTGATGCCGGCGCTCTCGAAGGCGACGTCGGCGCCGGTGCTCAAGGCGATGCCTACGTGGGCCGCGGCCAGGGCGGGGGCATCGTGGACGCCGTCGCCGGCCATGGCCACGTTGGCGCCGCTCTCCCGCAGGCGCCGGACGGCCGCGACCTTCTCCTCGGGGGACGCGTCGGCTTCCACCTCTTCGATACCGAGATGATGCGCCACGGCCCGCGCGGTCGCGTGGTGGTCGCCGGTCAGCATGACGATCCGAAGCCCCTGCCCGCGCAGTTCCTCCACGGCGTCGTAGGAGGAGCGCTTGACGGGGTCGGCCACGCCCAGCATGCCCGCGGGCCGGCCGTCCACCCCGATGAACGTCACGGTGCAGCCGTCCCGTCGCTGCGTCTCCGCGCGGCGGTACAACTCGCCGCCGTCAATACCGTGCTCCTCGAACAGCAGCCGGCTGCCCACCACCACCGCGTGGCCGTCCACCTCACCCACGACTCCCTTGCCCGTGACGGCGCGGAACTTTGCCGCGTCGGACAGGGTCAGGCCGCGTTGCCGCGCCCCTCGGACCAACGCGCGCGACAACGGATGTCCGCTTTGCCGTCCCAGGCTCGCGGCCAGGCCCAGCAACGCGTCCTCCTCGTGACCCGGCAGCGCCACCACCGACACGAGGTGCGGGGTCCCCTCGGTGATGGTGCCGGTCTTGTCCACCACCAGCGTGTCGACCTTGGCCAGCAACTCGAGCGCCCCGGCCTCCTTGACCCACACGCCCGCCACGGCGCCGCGGCCGGTTCCCACCGCCAGGGCCATGGGCGCGGCCAGCCCCAGGGCGCAGGGACAGGCGATGACCAGCACGGTCACCGCGTTGACCAGCCCGTGCAGCACGCACGGTTCCGGCCCCAGCCAACTCCAGACGGCTACGGTGGCGACCGCCACCAGGACCACCGCGGGGACAAACCATGCCGCCGCGCGATCCGCTCTTCGTTGAATCGGCGCGCGGCCGCGCCGCGCCTCGCTGGCCATGCGAACGATGCGCGCCACCAGTGTGTCGCGCCCCACCCGGTCGGCGCGCATGACGAAGCCGCCGGCGCCGTTGAGCGTCCCGCCGGTCACCGGGTCGCCCTCCCCTTTCGCCACCGGCGACGGCTCGCCGGTCACCATGGACTCCTCGACGGTGCCGGTCCCGGAGAGCACGGTGCCGTCCACGGGCACCCTTTCCCCCGGACCCACGCGCAGCCGGTCGCCCACGGCGACGCGGGCCAACGGAACCTCCTCGACGCGACCGTCGTCCCCGAGCCGGTACGCGGTCTCGGGGGCCAGCGCCATCAGCGACCGGAGGGCGTCGCGGGTGCGCGCCCGGGCGCGCATCTCCAGCACCTGTCCCAGCAGGACCAGGGTGACGATGACCGCGGCCGACTCGAAATACACCGGCACGCCGCCGCCGTCGGTGCGCCAGGCCTCGGGAAACAGTTCCAGAAACAGCATGGCGGCCACGCTGAAGAGCCACGCCGCTCCCACCCCCAACGAAACCGGCGCGAACATGCCGGCGCCGCGGTTCACCACGGACACCCACGCGCGCCGGGCGAACGGCCACCCGCCCCAGAAGATCACCGGCGTCGCCAGCAAGAACTGCAACCACACACAGACGGTCCGGCTCATGGGTATCGCAAAGAAGAAGGGCGGCATCATCTCGGCCATTCCCAGGAACAGCACCGGCACGGAAACCACCGCGCAACTCCAGAACCGCCGCGTCATGTCCGCCAGTTCAGAGTTGTCCTCCTCCTCGGAAACGGCTTCCGCCTCCAGGATCATGCCGCAGGACGGACACGCGCCGGATTCCGGCTGACGCGCCTCGGGATGCATGGGACAGACGTAGGAGGGCACTTACAAGACACCTTCAGGAACGCCGGGATGAGGCGGGCGTGGTCAGAGAAGTCCGTCTCCGGACAGCAGGGAATGGTCGGGGCGACTGGATTTGAACCAGCGACTTCACGGACCCGAACCGTGCGCTCTACCAGGCTGAGCCACGCCCCGACACTCGGTCCGATCGAACCCTGGGTTGTCCGCAAAATCTAACACATGGATTCCGGGAGGTAAACGAGAGCGGCAGCCGGCCGGCGCAGGCGCGCGGCAAAAAAACCCTCCGTGTCGTGCCGATGGGGCAGTGCAAGAAAGTAAGGTTCCGCGGCCATGGACCGTGCCGAGGACGGCAGGTGTTCCGCGGCCTCCTCGACGGCGAACTCCCGGTGACGCTCAAGGAAGCCTTCCACCACTTCTTCGTTCTCGGGCCGGGAGAGGGTGCAGGTGGCATACACCAGGAGGCCGCCGGGAGCCACTCGCGTCGCCGCCTGCTGCAGGATGTCGGCCTGAAGCGCGGCGAGGCGGTGCAGGTCTCGCGGCTCGCGACGCCAGCGGATCTCCGGGTGCGCGCGCAGGGTGCCCAGGCCGGAGCATGGCGCGTCCACCAGCACCCGGTCGAAAGACCCGGGTTCGCCCGGAAGCCCGCGGACCGCGTCACAGACCTGGGTGCGTATGCAATCCAGCCCCAGGCGCCGGGCATTGTCCGCCAGCTTCTCCAGCCCGCGCTCGGAAACGTCGCACGCGACCACCTCGCCGCGGCCCTCCATAAGCTCGGCAATATGCGTGGTCTTCCCGCCCGGGGCCGCGCACACGTCGAGCACCCGCATGCCCGGTTCCGGCGCCGCCAGGAAGCCGATCATCTGGGATGCCTCACCCTGCACCTGGCACAGACCCTCGCGGAACTCCGCCAGACGCACCGGCGACGACGCTCCGCGCAGCCGCACCGCCAGCGGCGACCACGTCCCGGCCCGAGCCTCCACCCCATGGGAGCGCAAGCGCCGCACCAGATCGTCGCGGCTCACGCGCAGCCGGTTGGCGCGCAGCACCAGCGGCGCGTCCTCATTGTTGGCTTCCATCAGGCGCCTGATCTCCGCCGCACCGAACCGCTCCCGCCACAGATCCACGAGCCAGAGCGGATGGGATACCAGCGCCGCCAGTTCCGCGGGGTCCGCGGTATCGGGGGCCGGGCGCCACGCCTCCCGTTCCCGGCCCGCGACCCGCCGCAGCACCGCGTTGACCAGCCGCGCCTTGCCGGGACCCGCGCGGCGTTTCGCCATCTCTACCAACTCGTTGACGGTGGCGTAAGAGGGTACCCGGTCCAGGAAAAGCAGCTCGAAACAGCCCACGCGGAGCAGGTTCCGCACCAGCGGATCCAGCTTGTCCAGGGGATCGCGCAGCACGCGGGCGAGCACCCAGTCGATGCGCCCGCGCCAGCGCAGCGTACCGTAGACCAGGCGGGTCAGCAGCGCGCCGTCCACCGGCGGCAGCGCCGCCTCGTCCAGGCGCGCGCTCAGCAACACGTCCGCGTAGGCGTTCCGCCTCTCGACGCGGTAGACGATACCGACGGCCAGCTCGCGAGGGTTCTCATGGTGCGGTGTCACGGAAAGATAGTTGCGCAGGACGCGACCGGCCTGCAAGCGTGGGGACCGCCAGGCCGGATCAGCGACACGGCTGCTCGAACCGCATGCCCGCGCGCAAACCGGCACCGCGCAGGAAAGCTTCGGCCGGCATGCGTTTGCGCCCCTCCATTTGCAACTCGTCGAGGAGCAGCGCGCCGGCGCCGGTGGCTACGCGGAGGCCGGTGCCGTCCGCGCGCAACACCGTTCCCGGCGGCTCCGGCGCGCAAACCGCGTCCGCTTCCGCCAGGCTCGCGCCGTGGACCTTCACCAACTTGCCCTGCCAATAGGTGAACGCCGAGGGCCAGGGGGTGAAGGCGCGCACGCGCCGTTCGATCTCCCGGGCCGGGCGGGTCCATTCGATCAGGCCGTCCTCCTTCTTCAACATGGGGGCGAACGTCACCCCGGCGGGGTCCTGCGGGCGCGCCCTGAGCGTTCCCCGCTCGAGGCCGGCCACCGTGCGCAGCAGCAGCCGCGCGCCCAGCGGCACGAGCTTGGCTTCCAGGGAAGGCACCGTCTCTCCAGGGTCCATGGCCACCGTTTCCGAGAGCAACACCGGCCCCGCGTCCATTTCCGCCACGAGCCGCATGGTGGTGACCCCGGTGACCGCCTCTCCCTGGAGGATGGCCCACTGCATGGGCGCCGCACCGCGGTACTTGGGGAGCAGGGAGTAGTGGACATTGACGCAGCCCAGGGGCGCCAGGTCGAGGATCGGCTGCGGCAGGATCCGCCCGTAGGCGACCACCGCCACGAGGTCCGGGCGCCAGGCCTCCAGCCGCTCCAGCAGGCCCGGGTCCTTCATCTTCACGGGTGTGAGCACCGGAATGCCGCGGCTCTCCGCGGCCTGCCGCACCGGCGAGGAAGTGGTGGCTTGGCCGCGGCCGGAGGGCCGGTCGGGCTGCGTGACCACGCCCACGACCTCGTCGGGACCGTCAAGCAGCACCTCCAGCGATGCCGCCGCGCAGGCCGGTGTGCCCATGTAAACGATTCGCATCGGATGTCCGGGGAGATAGACGCTTTCCCGCTTGGGCGAAAGGCCGGAGCCCGGCGAAGCACCGCGACCGCCGCGCGGCGCGGTCCGTTCCTGGCGGTTCAAATGACGATGCCGCGGCTCTCTTCCGGTTCCTTGCCCGTGCGAACGGCCTTCTTGAGCTTGCGCACGTAGATGTCGCGCTTGAGCCGGCTGATGCGGTCGATGAAGAGCTTGCCGTCGAGATGGTCGATCTCGTGCTGCAAGGCCACGGCCAGGAGCCCGTCGGCCTCGATCTCCACCTCCTCGCCGTCGGCGCCGTATCCTCCCACGAGCACCTGCTCGGCGCGCTTTACCTCCGCGGTGAAGTCCACCACGCTCAGGCAGCCTTCTTCGTACACCACCTCGCCCTCGGCTTCACGGACCTCCGGGTTGGCCAGCTTGATGACGTTGGCGCCGCGGTTCTCGTGGTCGAGGTCCAGCACGATGACGCGCCTGGAGACGCCCACCTGCGGCGCGGCGAGGCCGATGCCGGGGGCCGCGTACATGGTCTCCAGCATGTTGTCCATCAACTCGGCGATCTCGCCGGTGACGGCTTCCACGGGCCGGGCCGGCATCCGCAGGATCGGGTCCGGGAACTTGAGAATGTCGAGGATCATTTCTTCGGGGGCCTGAGTACCAATTTCTCCCGTGTTTATAACATGTTGTACGGATCCACATCAACGTGGAGCCGTACCGTGCGGCCTTTGGGGACCAGTGCGACGGCGCGCCGGGCCATGGCGCCGAGGGCGGGGCGGCTGCGGCCCTTGAGCAGGATCTGCCAGCGGTAGCGGTTGCGCAGCCTGGCGATGGGCGCGGGCGCCGGTCCGAGGATCTCCACCTGGTGTGGGTTGTCCTCGCGGCGCAGGTCCCGCGCCAGGGCGCGCGCGCGTTGCGTCACGCCGTCCTCGTCGGTGCCGTCCAGCCGCAGGTGCACCAGATGGCGGAATGGCGGGTAGCCGAGCTCGCGGCGGAACTCGGTCTCGGCCGCGAAGAACGAAGGGTAATCGTGCACCTGGGCATGCCCGAAGCAATAGTGCCCGGGCACCAGTGTCTGCACGATCACCCTGCCGGGCCGGCGCGCCCGGCCCGCGCGCCCCGCCACCTGGCTGATGATCTGGAAGGTCTTTTCCGCCGCGCGAAAGTCCGGCAGGTTGAGCGAGGAGTCGGCCAGCACCACCCCCACCAGGGTCACGCCGCCGACGTCGTGGCCCTTGGCCACCATCTGCGTACCCACGAGCACGTCGAGGTCGCCCTTCTCCCAGGCCCGGAAGATCCGTTCCTGGGCGCCGCGGGCGCTGGTGGTGTCCCGGTCCATGCGGCCGATGCGCGCCTTGGGCAGAAGGCGCCGGAGCGCGTGCTCGACCCTCTCCGTGCCGAAGCCCACTTCGCTCAGGGACACGTTGCCGCACGCGGGACAGGCATCCACCTTGCGCTGGCGAAAGCCGCAGTGGTGGCAGAAGCTGCTGTTGCGCCCGAGGTGGTAGGTGAGGCTGATGCTGCAGTGCGGGCAGCGCACCACGAAGCCGCAGGACCAGCACTGGAGAAACGAGGCGAAGCCGCGCCGGTTGAGGAAGACCAGGCTCTGCAGGCCCTGTTCGTGGTTTTCCCGCAACGCGCGCAGCAGCGGCGGGGAGAAGAGCCCCTCCGTGGGCGCGGGCTCCTGCCCGGCCTTGAGGTCCACCACGTCGACGCCGGGCAAGGGCCGTGCCTGCACCCGCCGGGTGAGCTCCAGCAGGCGGTAACGGCCGCCGCGGGCATTGTGGTAGCTTTCCAGGGACGGTGTGGCCGAACCGAGGATCACGGGACAGCCGGCGATGCGGCCGCGCACCACCGCCAGGTCGCGCCCGTGGTAGCGCACGCCTTCCTCCTGCTTGTAGCTGTAGTCGTGCTCCTCGTCCACGACGATGAGTCCCAGTTCCCGGACCGGGGCGAACACCGCGGAGCGCGCTCCCACCACCACCTTCACCACGCCGTGGGCGATGCGCCACCAGTGGCGCCACCGTTCGGACGGGGTGAGGCCGCTGTGGAGCACCGCCACGTCGCCGGGAAAACGTCCTTCGAGCCGGTCCAGCAACTGCGGCGTCAGGGCGATCTCCGGCACCAGGATCAGGCTCTGGCGCCCGCGTGCGCGCACCGTCTCCATGGCCTGGAGGTACACCTCGGTCTTGCCGCTGCCGGTGACCCCGTGGAGCAGCACGGTCTCATAGCCGCCGTCGCGCAGGCGCCCTTCCATGGACCGAAGCACCCCCTGCTGCTCGTCCGTGAGCACCGGCGCGCGGCTCGGCGCGCCTCCCGCGGTCTGTTCCGGCGGCGCCTCCCGCCGGCGCCGGGCCTCGCGCACGTGCCCGCGCAGCCGCTCGCCCACGGTCACCGCGCCCTGGGCCGCGAGCCGGTCCAGGGCCGCGCGCACGCCCCGGCGCGGGAACAGCCGGCTCAGCGTCGCCGGCGCCAGCGGGCCGCGCTCGCGCAGAGCCCCGAGCACCTCCCGGTCCACCTCCCCGTGAAAATCTTCGGGTTCGCCCGCGAACGCCGCCACCACGCGGCTTTCGGTGCGCAGCAGCGGCGGCAGGGCCGCCGCCAGCACCTCGCCCAGGGAAGCCACGTAGTAGTCCGCCGCCCAGCGGCACAAGTCCAGGAACCCCTCGTCCAGCAGCACCTCGTCGTCCAGCGCCTGGGCGATCGCCTTGACCCCGGCCACGCGCGTCGCGCGCTCGAACCCCACCACCACCCCGGTCACCCGGCGCCGCCCCAGCGGCACGAGGACCCGCATCCCCACCCCCAAGCGGCCGCGCAGCCCTCCGGGTACGGCGTAGGTCAACGGCTCCGGCATCGGCGCCGGGACGGCGACCAAGGCGAACGGGTGATTCGCCTTGGTCGGAACAGGATTCTCGACCGCGCTCATTGATTGGGATTATTGATGAGACGGCCCCGAAAAGCCACGCCTCTGGCCCAACTCGCCGAGGCCTGGTACCCGAGCGTCGTTCAGCACCGTCGTTGGGATGCCGTTCAGCGCCACTGGAATGACGGTCGTGCGCCGCTGGTGCCCGAAGTCCGACCGGCACGACGCAATCCGATCCCCTCCCAAGACTGCCGCGGAGCCGGGCGGCCGTTCCGCAACGTTGCGATAGTCCGAGGTTTTGCACGATCCGGTGGCGCCGGTGACCCTTGCCGCGGATAGGGTCGGCGGCACTGGCCCCGGATTTGCGTTGTGCGTCCGGCATGAGACGGATCGCTTCACTTCTGCGTGCGTTGAAACGGCCACGGCGCTGGTTCGTGGTGGACGTGGGTTCGACCGCCGTCAAGATCGCCGAGGTTACGGACAGGGGCGGCAAGTCCGAGGTCGTGCGCGCCGCCGCGCTGCCGGTGCCGCCCGGCGCGGTGGAGAACGGAATCATGCGCGAGACCGCGAGTCTCGCGCGGGCGATCCGCACTTTCACGGCCTCGGGCGACGACGCTCGGCCCCCGGTCGTGGCCGCGGTCCCCGGCCGGGGCGTCATCACCAAGCGGCTGCGGCTTCCCAACCAAACCGGGGAGACGCTGGACGACGTCATCGAGTTCGAGGCCATGGATGCGATCCCCGAGGACTTGGGCAACGTCAACCTCGACTACCACGTGCTCGGCCCTTCCGAGGACGGCAGCGGGTTGGAGGTCCTCCTGGTGGCCGCCCGCAAGACCTTGGTTGAAAGCCACGTCCGGCTCCTGGAGGGCGCGGGGCTGACGCCCGCCATCGTCGACGTGGACCATTTTGCCCTCGGCCGCGTGTGCGACGACATGTCGTTCGACGGTGAACCGCCGTCGGCCTGGTTCCACGTGGGGGCCCGCTGCACCACGATCCACGTCCCGGCGCCGGACGGTCCCGGCTACGCGACGGATCTGCCCGTGGGCGGCGAGCAGTTGACGGAAAGCCTCGCCGAGAACCTGAACGTCTCAAGAGACGAAGCCGAAACGATCAAGCGCGGCGGCGACACCGCGGCCGCCGGCGATCTGCTCGACTCCCTGTGCGACTCGCTCGCCGCGCAGATCGGCCGCGGCCTCAACCTGTTCGGCCCCTTGGGCGACGGTGGCACACCGCGGCGCATCGCTCTGAGCGGGGGCAGCGCGGGCCTGACCGGCCTCGGTCCGAGTCTGGCCCGCGCCCTCGACGCCGAGGTCCGCGTCCGTGGCCCATTTTTCTCCGGCGCGACACTGACCGATGGCGAGCCGGCCGGGCCGGCGTTCGCCGTCGTCGCGGGACTCGCCGCCAGACCACCCGTCGAATAGAGGCGCGCGGAGAAGAAGAGGCGTCCCATGACCCCACGCATCAACCTCCTGCCCACCCGAGAAAGCCGGGCGCTGCGGCGCAAACGCCGCCGCATTCTCGCCCTGACCGCCGCGCTCCTCCTTACAGGCACCGCGCTCGGCACCGTCAACGTCGCGCAGTGCCGCCACCGCTCCGGTCTGGAGGCCGATCTGGAGGCATCACGCGCGACAGCCACGGCACTGCGCCGGGACGCCAAGGCCGCCGGTGCGCTGGAAGCACGCATTCAGGAGCAGCGGCGCAAGAACGCGGCCGTCATCCAGTGGCTGGAGAACCGCGCGCAACCCGCGAAGGCACTGCGCGGCCTTGCGGCCGCCGCGCCGGCGACCTTGTGGTTGACGCGCTACGCCGAGTCCGACGGCGCCACCGTGCTGGAAGGCCAAGCCACCGAAGACGCCTCCATCACCCGGTTCCTGCGCGACCTTCCCGTCCACTTTGCCGAGCGCCAACTCGTGGAGGCCGGCAAGGCGCTCGAAGACGACGATTTCAGCTTCGTGATCCGCGCGCGCACTACCCCGCTCCGCGAGCCGGCGTTGCCCGAAGAATGACGCCGGCCGGCTTGAGGGCTCATGCAATACTACCTCGACCTCCTGCTCGAACGTTCCGCTGCGCAATGGGCGGCGTGCATCGTCGGGGTCAGCCTCGCGCTGGCTTCCCTGGACTACATCCTGCTGTACCGGCCCCAGTCCGGCGGCATTGCCCGGATCGAGGCCGGCCTGGAGATCGCCCGCCTCGAACAGGCTCGCCTGCGCCGTCAGGCGGACCGGTTGCCGCGGCTGCGCGAGAACCTCGCCGCGCTCCGCCGCGCGCTGGGTTCCCGTCTGCCGCGCGTGGCCGAGCCCGCGGACCCGCTGGAGAGGGTGACCGCCCGGGCAGCCGCGGCGGGCCTGGAGATGGTACGGTTCCAACCCGGCGCGGCAATCACCGGAGAATTCCTCACCGAGATCCCGTACGCGGTGGAGTTCACGGGCACGTACCACGACCTGCTCCGCTTCCTCGATACCGCGGCGCCGGGCGCGTTGGCGGATACCGGCGAACTCGCCATCGCCGCCCTCCCGGCCGACGGCGGCGCCACACGGCTGGGCATCACCATGAAGCTGGTGACGCTCCGGCTCCCCGCGCGAAATGCCGACGACGAGGGCGGAGTGGAGACGGAGACCGGTCGGGGATCGGAGGGAGCGGAGACTCCGGCGCCACGGGGGCTCGCGCCGCCGTTGGCCGGAGTTCATGCCGCACCCTTGTCGCGCGACCCGTTCGAGCCGTACCAAGCCTCGCCGCCGGTGGAGGAACCGCTGCCCGCGCCTGACCCTGAACCGGCCCCGTCGCCGGAACCCACTCCACGACCCCGCTTCCAGGCAACCGGAATCGCCTGGGGGACACACGACGCCGCGGCGCTGGTGGAGGATGCCGAGGGCCACGTCTACGTCGTCCGGCCGGGGTCCCGGCTGGGTGACGACTCCAACCACGTCAAGGCCATTACCCCGTGCGAGATCGTACTGGAAACGCCCGGACCCGATCAGCAGCCGCGGGAGACGCGCCTGCCGCTCCGGTATTGTGACTCACCAAGGCAGGTAGACCCTGATCAAGACACCGTTCGCCCTGAGTCCTTCGACGAGCTCAGGACAGGCCCCTTCGACGGGCTCAGGACAGGGGTCGGCGAAGCGAAGTCGAAGGGCGCCATCTTCTAGTCAAGGGCGCGCCACGCCACCAAGCGCACGCGTTCGCGCGGGGTGAGGCCGGTGGGGTTGTGCTCGAGCAGGGCTTCCACCTCCGCCTTGGCGTGCCCGCGCGGACACGGGTTCGCGGCCGGGAAACAGGCCGACGACCGCAGGCGTATCCGGGGCGGTACGCTGCCGGCCACCGGGGTGGCGATCACCGTGTAGCTGCCGTCGTGGAACCCTCGCCCGGCGAAAACCGTCGTGGGCGCCAGGATGCCGGTGAAATCAAGGGTGCCGTCCTCGTCCGACAGCTCGTGCCGCCCGTGCGTGAGCCCGGCCTCGGCGATGTGGAACACGGCGGCGCTCTTGTAATAGGCGCCGGTGATGCGCAGGTCGGTGAGGGAGGCGTTCATGCTCGTCGCACCGACCACCGCCAGGACCGCGATCAGCATGAGGACGGACGGCAGGACCACGCCATCCTCCCCCGCGAAAAGCGTCACCGCGTTCCGAGCCGTCAAACAGAGATGCCGCCGTTCCATTCCATACAGGAAGATCGGCGGCTTCAACCCATCCTTTAGCCCGGTGCGTGTTCGATCCCTTGTCCCCTAGAACTTCTCCACCCAGGGCCGCAACTCGATGTGCGACGCCCAGGCGCTCCGGTGCTGGCGGTGAAGCTGGAGATAGGTCTCGGCGATGCTGTCGGGGCTGAGCCATGTGTCCGTGCCGCGAGCGGAATCGCGCCGGGGCGAGTCGATACCGCCGTCGATGACGATCTGGGCCACGTGGATGTTCTGCGGCTGAAGCTCCCGCGCCATGCTCTGGGCCAGGCCGGTGAGACCGAACTTGCCCATGGCGAAGGACGCCGAGTTGGCGTACCCCTTCACGCTTGCGGAGGCGCCGGTGAACAGGATGGTGCCGCCGCCCGTCCGGAGCATGCCGGCGGCCGCGGCCTGCCCTACCAGGAACCCGCCGTAGCAGGTGACCATGATGGCGTCCCGGACCGCGGCCTGATCCAGCTCGGTCAGCGGCCCGCGCACGCGTGCGCTGGCGTTGTAGACCACCACGTTGGGGTCGCCCAGGTCCCGCGCCACCCGCGCGAAGAGATCGTTCACCTCTTCGGGCACGACGGCGTCGCACCGGTAGGCGCGGCAGCCGGTGCTGTCCGCGAGGGCCTGGAGCTTGTCGGGGTTGCGCGCGGCGATGGCCGCCTTCATGCCTTCCCGCGTGAACAGCCGCACGAGCGAGGCACTCAGTCCCGGCCCGCCTCCCACCACCACTGCGACTTCCTGATCCGCCATGTTCGTCCTCCTTGATAGCCTCATTCGTAGAGCATCGCCTTTTCGCGGCCGGCGTCGTAGACTTCCGTGCCGCCGCGGGCGATGCGCACCACCTCGTCGAGCCCGGCGCCACCGTCAATGGCTTGCCTGACGGCGGGCCGTCCGGTCAAGAGGTCGATGGCGGGAACGTCGGCGCGGAACTCGTAGGGCTCGGTGCGCCATGCGAACGACCCCGGCCAGAGCTTGCGCACCGCCGCCAGCACGGCGAGGCCGGTGCGATAGGGCAAGAAGGCGCGCCGGTCGCTGACGTGCAACTGCAGCGCGCCGCAGCGCTCGCCCCGGAACTTGTGGAACGCCGGCTCGATGACGCAGGGGCGAAACAGCACCCCGGGCAGTTCCTCACGCCGCAGTTCGGTGGCCAAGGCCTCCGGCTCAATGAAAGGCGCGCCGAACAGCTCGAAGGGACGGGTGGTGCCCCGACCCTCGGACAGGTTGGTGCCCTCCAGCAGGCACATCCCCGGATAGACCAGCGCCGTGTCCGGGGTGGGCATGTTGGGCGACGGCATGACCCAGGGCAGGCCGCACTCGTCGTAGTACGCGTCCCGGCGCCAGCCCTCGCACGCCGCCACTTCCAGGTCGCAGCCGATGCCGAAGGCGTCGTTGTAGAGCCGGGCCAGCTCACCGAGGGTCATGCCATGGCGCTGGGGCACCGGGTAGAGGCCGCAGAAGTTCTCCAGGCCCGCGTCCAGACCGCCGCCCTCCACCGCGACGCCGCCGATGGGGTTGGGACGGTCGAGGACCACGACCTTGACCCCGGAGGCACGGGCCGACCGCATGCACAGGGCCATGGTGGCGGCGTAGGTGTAGTAGCGCGCGCCGACGTCCTGGATGTCGAAGAGAAGGACATCGAGGTCCGCGAGTTGCCGTGGCGTGGGCGACAGCGACTCGAAGGTGGCGCCGTAGAGGCTTACCGCCGGCAGGCCCGTGACCGGGTCAGCGCCGTGGGCCACCCCCACCATGTCCTGGGCGGAGCCGCGCAGCCCATGCTCGGGACCGAGCAGGCACCGCAGGTCCACGTCCGGGTGACGGTGCAGCAGGTCGACGGCGTGGGCGAGCCGGCGGTCTACCGTGGTGGGGTTGGCCACGAGCCCGACCCGGGCGCGCCCGAGCCAGCGGCGCGGATCGTCGAGCAGTCTTTCGAGTCCCGTGCGCACGAAGCCATTCTAACCGAGCCATACGGGAAAGGACACGGAAGCCCCTCTATAACCCCCTGAAACGTCATTCCCGCGGAAGCGGGAATCCATCCCCCTACGCCCCGTGTCCTCTGGCGTAGACCAGCAGCAGGGTGCCGGCGAAGGTGAGGGCGACGCCGAGGCACACGCGCATGTTCACGGTCTCCACGTCGCGCAGGAAGATGGCGGTGAGGACGACGGTCAACACCGGGTTGGTGCTGATGAGCGGCTCGACGATGACGATGTCGCCGGTGGAGAGGGCATAGAAGTTGGCCAGCATCCCCGTGGTGTTGCAGATCCCCGCGGCCACGAACCACGCGAACACCGAGCGGGACATGGGCAGGACCTTGCGCGGACCGCCCTGCGCGTAGATCATCGCCGCGGCCAGCGCCAGCCCCGTGGTGGCGTTCACGCACGACGCCATGAGCGGCAGGTTGGCGATGAAGAATCCCAGCTTGCGCACGCTGGCCGAGAACGAGAACGACAATGCGCCCAGCAGCGGGAAGATGAAGTCCCACCGGCGGAATTCCGCCCTCTGCTCGTGGGTGCGGGAGATGACGATGACCCCGCAGATGATCAGCACGGTGCCGAAGAAGGCCCCCAGGGTCCAGTGCTCGCCGACGATGAGCACCGCCAGGATCGAGGCGAACATGGGAGTGGTGCTCACCACCGGAATAGAGCGGGCGACCCCGAGACGGTCGATGGAGACGTACACGAGCCAGCGTCCCAGGCCCGAGGCGAACAGGCCGCCCACGGCGAAGTACCAGATGGCGTGGGTCCAGAAGACGGTTAGCGGCAGAGTGGCTGCCACCATGGACCAGAGGGTAAGGAAGGAGATGACGATGGAGATCGCGAAACCGGCCAGCGGATTGGACTCGGCCAGACCGCGGCGGATCAGGATGTGGGAAACCGCGAAGCCCAGCGAAGCGACCAGAGCCCAGGCGATACTCATGGGAGGCGGGACGCCTCGTACCAGCGCGCGACCCGGATCCTGATGGCGCCCACGGGACAGTCCCATTCGCAGATGAAACAGCCCTGGCAGTCTTCCTCGTACTTGGCGAACGGAAAGCCGTCCTCGCCCATGCGGATCACGTCCGTCGGGCAGGCGTCGTCGCACGCCCCGCACGAAGTGCAGACTTCCTTCCAGATCTCGACCTTCGGCAGGTGCAGCTCGTCGGCCATGGTCAATTCTCCCCCTCCACCATCTGCCCGGCGATCTTGAAGAAGGGGTGCATGGCCTTCCCCGAGCGCGGCCGGTAGTGCACGTAGAACTCGTCGTGGGGGATGGGCTCGTCCCAGATCTTGAGGGCGCCGTTCTCGATGATGGACTTGCTCAGCACCAGCCACTTCTCGTTGTCGGTCTCGGGATGGTCGCGGTTGATCACCGAGCCGCGGCTTTCCTGGCGGTGCAGCAGGTAGTCCAGCACCGCGGTCAGCGCCTCGATGGAATTCCGCAGCCCCAGGACCTTCACGAGGTCGTGGGGATCCCTGGCCATCACGTTGTCGTACGTCTCCAGGATCTCCTCAAGGCCCCGCCGCACGCGGACGATCTTCTCGTCGCTGAGAATGACCCCCAACTCGTGCAGCAGGTCCGCGGCCCTGCCGTGGACCTCGTCGAAGGCGGTCCCTTCGGGTTTGACATACTTGGTTGCACTCGCGGTCAGCGACTCCACCTGCCGCTCCACCGCGCCCTCGAGGTCGGCGTTCCGGGCGTAGTCGGCGGCATGCAGCCCGGCCCACCAGCCCAGCACCATGCACCAGGAGAGGTTGAGGTTCGGCGAGATGTTCATGCCGTCGCTGCTGGCGCCCGCGGCGAAAAGGCCCGGCAGCGAGGTCCTGCACTGGTCGTCCACCACCGCGCCGCCGCCGTGGCTGGAGCCGTAGGTGGCCGCCAGCACCGGCAGATAGGGGACACGCTCCTTGCTGATATTGTAGCCCCCGGCCTCGAGGGTGTTCATGATGATGGGGATCACCTCGTACAGCATCCGTATGTTCTCGGGCGGGAGCTTGGTGCAGTCGAGATACACGGGACCGTTGCCTTCCAGCATCTCCAGGGCCACCGCCTGTCCCAGCGACAGCCGGCGTGTGTTCTCGGCCTCGGACTCCGAGAACCGCTTCATGACGTCTTCGCCCTGGCGGTTGAAGTAGCTGGTGCCCATGGTGGTGAAGTGCTCGATGCCCGGGGCGCACATGAACTCCATGGTCTGCAGGTACTTGCTGCCGCACGCCATGTTGCCCATCACCGCGCCCGCCCGGAGCTGCATGGCGACGCCGTCGCTGGTGATGTTGAGGGGCATGCCCGCGAACCACTGTCCGGGCCTCTTGTAGCCGAAGTTGAAACCGCCCGCGCACATCACCACCGACTTGGCCTCGCACACGTGGACCTCGCGCTCGCGGCCGGAGATCCCGAGCGCGCCCACCACGTGGCCGCCGGTGGGATGGCGGCCGTCGGAAGTCAGCAGGTCCGTCACCGAGACCCGGTCGAGCACGCGCACGCCGGCGCGCAGGGCGACGCCGCGCACCACCTTCATCATGGCGGTGCCGCCGCCCACCAGCCCCGCGGCCAGCCCGCCGCTGGCGGCCGCCCCGGAGCCGCCCTTGCCGCGCCAGAACTCGCCGTTCTCCTTGACGAACTTGACGCCCCAGCCGTCGAGGATCCTGAGCACGTCGTAGGTGGCGTGTATCGCCTCGATGGCCTTGGTCTGGTTGGTGAGCACGCCGCGCCCGGAGAGGTGGAACTTGATGTCGTCGCCGGGCATGTAGGTGATGTACGCCCCGGAGGCCAGCGCCGCGCAGCCGCTGCGGCCGAACACGGACTTGTCCACCAGGAGCACGTCCGCGCCCTCCTCGCGCGCGCGGATCGCCGCCATGGCGCCGGCCGCGCCGCCGCCGATGACCAGCACGTCGGCCTTGTGGTGAATGGTCTTGTAGCTCATGAGTCGCGCTCCCTCCGGCCACCTGTTTCGTAGACCAAGCGTCGGGCCCTGTCAAAGACCGTTCGCCCCGCCGATTCCGCTTGCGCGCCGCGGTCCGCGCGGTCTATTGGGAATTCAGGATCTCGGTTTGGAGGATGCAATGAGCGACAATCGGTACATGGACGTCTACCGGCGAGCGCTGGACGACCCCGAGGGTTTCTGGGCCGAGGCCGCCGAGGACATCCACTGGGACAAGCGCTGGGAGCGGGTGCTCGACGACTCGCGGCCGCCCTTCTACCGGTGGTTCACGGGCGGCGCTCTCAACACCTGCTACAACGCCCTGGACGTGCACGTGGAGCAGGGCAACGGCGACCGTGCGGCGCTGATCTACGACAGCCCGGTGACGGACGGCGGGAAGGTCTTCACCTACGCGGAGCTTCGGGACGCGGTGGCGAACTTCGCCGGCGCGCTGCGCAACCACGGCGTCGGCGCGGGCGACCGGGTGATCATCTACATGCCCATGGTGCCCGAGGCGGTGGTGGCGATTCTGGCGTGCGCGCGCCTCGGCGCGGTGCACTCGGTGGTCTTCGGCGGCTTCGCCGCCAACGAGCTCGCCACCCGTATCGACGACGCCAAGCCCAAGGTCATGGTGAGCGCGAGCTGCGGCATCGAGGTCAACCGCGTCATCGAGTACAAGCCGCTGCTGGACGAAGCCATCCGCCTGGCGACGCACAAGCCCGGCGCCTGCCTGATACTGCAGCGGCCCCAGGCCGAGGCCGCCATGACCGCGGGGCGCGACGTGGACTGGAACGAGGCGGTGGCCGCCGCCGAGCCGGCCGAATGCGTCTCCGTGGCCGCCACCGACCCGCTGTACATCCTCTACACCTCCGGCACCA
>JAPPNE010000183.1 GCA_028818775.1 Deltaproteobacteria bacterium
TCGACCCCATCGACGACGTCGAGGCGCTTCTGAAGTTCCACACCGAGGACAACCTCATCATCGGCACGGACTACAGCCACACCGACATCTCCGCCAACCTGAGCGGACTCGCCGAGGTGCACAACTGGGTGGACGAGGGGCGGATCAACACCGAGCAGGCAGAGAAGATCCTGAATACCAATTCGCGGGTGTTCTACGGGTTGTAGGGGCCGCGGTTACGTCGCGTGAATGATCGAGGGCGGGTCTCCGGACCCGCCCTTTTGCTTTGCGTCACCCCGACCGGCGCATGGCGCGCCAGACCTTCTCGGGGGTCAACGGCAGGTCCTTCACCCGGGCGCCAGTGCAGCGGAAGACCGCGTTGGCCACGGCCGGGGCCACCGGGATGATGCCTCCCTCGCCCATGCCCTTGGCGCCGTAGGGGCCGGGGCCGTCGCCGTTCTCCACCAGGATCGATTCGAAGGTGGCGGGCAGGTTCTCGAAGCCGGGCACGCGGTAGTCCACGAGGTTGGGGTTGAGGATCTGGCCGTCGCCGTATTCGATGGACTCCATCAGCGCGTGGCCGATGCCCATCATGGCGGCGCCCTCGTCCTGGCCCTCGCACTGGAGCGGGTTCAGGGCCTTGCCCACGTCCGCGGCCATGATGTAGCGGCCGAGCCGCACCTCGCCCGTGTCCCGGTCCACGTCGAGCTCCACCGCGCCGATGCCGATCTCCCAGAAGAGCGGGTTGGCGGGGGTGGTGGCCATGCCGCTGTGGGCGTAGCCGCGGCCCACGATCTCGCCCCCCTGCATGGCGAAGTGCCGCTGGATCAGCTCGCCGTAGGAGACGCTCTGGCCGGCGGCCCGGGCCTCGCCGTCGGCCAGCTCCACGGCCTCGCGCGGAGCCTCGAAGTGCTCCATGGCCAGCGCCAGGATCTGCTCGCGGGCGTCGGCGGCCGCCAACTGGGTGGCCTTGCCCATGACCGTGGTGGAGCGGCTCGACCCGGTGGAGCGGTCATAGGGGGTGTACGCCGTGTCCGGCGGGCGCACCCGCACCTTGTCCAGCGGGACGCGCAACTCCTCGGCCACGATCTGGCTCATGACCGTGCGCGAGCCCTGGCCGATCTCCGAGGTGCCGACGAGCAGCACCACGCTGCCGTCGGAGAGGGCGTGCACGGTGGAGGTGGACGCCAGCGGGGCGCCCGGGTCGGTGACGCCGAAGGCCAGACCCCGGCCCGCGCCGGAGGGGGACACGGGTCCGTCCCAGCCCATGCGCCGGGTGACGTGCCCCAGCCCCTCCCGAAGGTCGGCGTCCAGGGGCTTGCCGCCGGGCTTCAGCTCCTCGCCCCGGTGCAGCAGGTTCTTGAGGCGGAACTCCAGCGGGTCCATGCCCAGGCGGTCGGCGAGGATGTCCATCTGCGACTCGTTGGCCCAGGCGGTCTGGGGGCCGCCGATGGAGCGGAACGACGCCGCGGACACGGTGTTGGTGTAGACGCAGTGGGACTCCACCCGGATGTGCGGGATGCGGTACGGGCCGAGGATGCGCGTGAGCGTGCGGCTGGTCACCACCGGGCCCAGCTCGGCAAAGGCGCCGGTGTTGAGGAAGACCTCCGCCTGCTTGGCCACCAGCGTGCCGTCCCGCTTCGCGCCGGTGCGCACGCGGCACAGGGCCGAGTGGCGCCGCACGGTCATCATCGACTCGGAGACGTTCTGCGCCACCCGCACCGGCCGGCCGCACTTCTGCGCCAGCGCCACCGTCAGGGGCTCGATCTTGGCGCCGGACTTGCTTCCGTAGGCGCCGCCCACGTAGGGGATGATCACGCGCACGGCGGACAGCGGCAGGTCGAAGATGTGCGCCAGCTCTAGCTGCACGCCGAAGGGGTGGGCGCAGGAACTCCACACGGTGACGCCGTCCGCATCCACCTTGGCGATGGCCACGTGGGGCTCCATGGCGTAGTGGTACACCATGGGGAAGGTGAAGGTGTCCTCCACCACGGTGTCGGCCTCGGTGAACCCGGCCGCCACGTCGCCCTTCTCCAGCCGGTCGCTGAAGCAGATGTTGCCGGGCGCGAAGTCGTGGACCAGCGGCGCGCCGTCGGCGACGGCCTCCTCGATGCCCACCACCGCGGGCAGGGGCTCGTACTCCACCGCCAGCGCCCGGAGCGCGTCCTCCGCCGCCGCCTCGTCGTCCGCCGCCACCGCGGCCACCGGCTGGCCGGCGAAGAGCGCCCGGTCCAGCGCCACGACGGGATGGTCCTGAATCCGGCCGCTGAACCAGGGGTTCCGGTCGCGGAAGTCTTCGCGCGTGAGCACGCAGCGGACGCCGGGAATGCGCTCCGCCGCGCGGGTGTCGATGGAAAGGATGCGTGCGTGGGGGTGGGGGCTCCGCAGGATCTTGCCGCAGAGCATGCCCGGCACGGTGATGTCCGAGGCGTACTCGGCCTGTCCCGTGACCTTGGCCACGCCGTCTACGCGCGCGGCAGCGGTGCCGATGATGTCCATGGTCGCGGCCCGAGACCGGTCGGCTAGAACTCCATCAGGTCCTCGGCCGCCACCACCTCGCCCGCATAGCCCTTGCGCACCTCTTCCGCCCAGGGCTCGTAATCGGTGCTGTCCACGCGCCGGGTGAAGTGGGAGAGCACGACCTTCTTGACGGCGGCCTGCGTCGCCAGCTTGGCGATGTTCTCCAGGCCCATGTGGCCCTGGGTGGCCTGGCGCATGATGCCTTCCTGCTCGGCCGGGCTCATGGCGTCCCAGCGCCCGTCCTTGATCATGGCGTTCTTGCGCTCGTCGCACGAAGAGGTCTCGGTCACGAGCACGTCGGCGTCCCTGGCCAGGGCGGTGACCGCGGCGCTGGCGCCGGTGTCGCCGGTGAACACGATGACCCGGTCGGGGGTTTCGAAGCGGTAGGAGTAGGACTTGTAGCGGCCTTCGGCTTTCCCCCGGTGGAAGCTGAAGTGGGTGTTCTCCACCGCGCTCACGCGCACGTTGTCGTCCTGGTAGACCTCGCCGATGCCCACGTCGTGGCCGAAGAACACCTTGTCGAGCGGCACGCTGCGGCCGCCGTCGGCGATGCGGATGTCGGCGCTGATGCTGCAATACGCCACCGTCGCGTCCACCAGCTCCTGTGTGCGGGGCGGGCCGTAGACGTTGATGGGCTCGGTGCGCTGGCCGTCCCACGCCAGCGACATGAGGGTCCCCAGGCCGGCGGTGTGGTCGTCGTGGTGATGCGTCAGGAAGATGATGCCGACCTTGCGCACGTCCGCGCCCGCCCGGGCCATCCGCCGGGACACCCCGTCGCCGGCGTCCACCACGTAGTAGGTGCCGTTGACGGTGAGGAGATGGGATGTCTGCGCACGGTGCGGCGTCAACGAAGGGCCGCCCGAGGTGCCCAGGGTGATGAGTGAAGATGGCGTTTTCATGGGGTGCTCCTTCAGTCGGCGCCAAGCCGCTTCTCCCCGGCGACGAGGCCGAAGTGGAAGCCGCCGCTGAGGTGAACCTGGTCGCCCGCCTTCTCGTAGCGGAAGTATCTCTCCTCGAAGCGCGCCTTCAGCTCCGCCGGCCGGTGTTCCAGCTCATCTATTACCTCGATCCAGTGCCGGCCGGTGGGAATGCCGTCCGTGCCGTCCTGGTCCACCGGGTAGGTGTGGAGGTCGTCACGCACCACCTCCATGCCGCTGTCGGCCATGAGGCGATGGATCTCTTCCTGTGCGAAGAAGCGGAATCCGGCGCCGTGGGAACGCTGGAAGACCTCGTTGATGAGGCTGTTGACGGCCGCGTCGAGGGCGTCGTCCGCCGTAACGATGATCGGATCGAGGATGAAGAGGCGGCCGCCCGGCTTGAGCACCCGCCCCGCCTCCCGCACCATGTCGGTGGCGCTAACGAAGTGGTGCAGGCTGAAGGCCACCCACGCGCAGTCGAAGATGCCTTCCCGCAGCGGCATGCTCTCGGCGGTGGCCGCGACCCGCCCGTAACGGGGAATGGGGTCCGCGTCCGAGTCCCGCGACACCCGCAGCATGGCCAGCGCCGGGTCGATGCCGACCACGCTCCCGTCAGCCAGGCGCCCGGAAACCGGCCGGGCGAAGCGGCCCGTGCCGGTGGCCACGTCGAGCACGGTCTCGTCGCCGCGCAGCGCCATGGCCTCGATCAAGCGCTCCGCCAGCTTTCCGCGAATGTCCGACACGGCCGCGCGCCTGTCGAACTCCGCCGCGTGCGCGGGATCGTGAAACTGTGCGTTTGTCGAGTGTGAGTGTGAATGGGAATGTGAGTGCTCACTCATGGTGCGTTGCTCCTCCGACAGGTCCGCCATCTCCGGTCGCCGGCCAGCCATCAGTCAGTCGTCAGGCCCCCGGTGCGCCGTGGCCGACTCGTCGACCCAGTCGCCCTCGGTGGATGACAACCCGTCTTTCGCCGGAACCGTGCGCTCGCGCCCGGCCCGGTAGAAACGGCAACTCTTCGGACCATAGCAGAAAGTCTCGACCCTGTACCGTCGCCGCGAAGGGTTCCATTGATCCAGTATGATGCCCACCGGCATCCGGCAGCCCCACATACACGTCGCACAGCGGCTTTCGTAGGTGCGCGGGTCCAACCGCCGAGCCCCACGCTCGCGATAGGTTTCCAGATCCGGCGGCACGCCGTGGAACGGCGGCCCGGCGGGCGCCTCCCCCGGCTCAGCCTCCCGGAGGACCTTGAGCCGGCTCGTCCTGTACCACCCCGCCGTTTCCGTGTTTGGATTGGCCACGGGCACCGCCACGCCGCTCACCTCCATGCCGACGCGAAACCGGTGCTTCGCGTGCGCCGCCCGACCCACGGCGATACAGGCCTCACCGTGCTCGCCGGCGCAAGTCCCGTCGATCCGCAACACGTAGCCGTGATAGCTGTGGGAGCGCTCGTCGAGCGAACGCAGCAGCCGTATCCGCGGCTGCACGGAGACGATGGTGCCGGACCAGGGTACGTTCATGCGTGCCTCCGGGATCGTCGACCTCGTGCCGTCACGGCTCCTCGGTGCCTTCGTTGAGGATGGCAAGATATTGATCATAGACGAACAGCCGGTCACGCTGTCTGCCGGTGATCTCCCGCGCGATTCCCTGGCTCACGAGCAACTCCATGGCCGACGCGACGGTGTGGAAGGTAAGCCCGGTATCGCGGCACGCACCGGGCAGCGACAAGATCGGCCGGGACTTGAGCGCATCGTGGACACGGAGCGCCGTCACCGCGCGCCGGCCTGCCGCTGTCTGCACCCGCTCCCGATCATCCTGGAACATCCGGGACAAGCGTTGAGCAGTGCCGACCGCACCGTCGGCCGTCAGTTTCACGCCTTCGAGGAAGAAGTCAAGCCAAGCTTCCCAGTCCCCGGTGCGCCGCACGCGGCTCAGCAGATCGTAGTAGGTGCTCCGGTGTTGCTTCAGGAAAAGACTGAGGTACAGGAGCGGCTCACGCAGCACGCCGGCTTGGCACAGCAGCAGGGTGATCAGCAACCGCCCCACGCGCCCATTGCCGTCCAGAAACGGGTGAATGGTCTGGAACTGCACGTGCGCAAGCGCGGCGCGCATCAGAACCGGCAACTGCTCGGAGTAAAGGAAACCTTCAAGCGCCGCCATGCAGCCGGGCACCGCCGTATGCGGCGGCGGCACGAAGACAGCGTTGCCCGGCCGCGAGCCGCCGATCCAGTTCTGAGAACGGCGAAACTCACCCGGCGTCTTAGAGAGGTTCCGTTCCCCCGACATCAGCACGGCGTGGATCTCACGGATGAGGCGATTCGACAGCGGAAACTGCTCTTCAAGACGGCGCAAACCATGGTGGAGCGCCGCCACGTAGTTCGAGACCTCGACCGCGTCGTCCACCGGCGCTCCGGGCGCTTCCTCCAACTCGAAGAGAAGAAGATCCGAGAACGAGGACTGCGTACCCTCGATCTGGGACGAGAGCACCGCTTCCTTGCGGACGTAGGCGTAGAGGAACAGCGCGTGGTCCGGGAGCAGCGTCGCAACGCCGTCGAGGCGGCCGAGAGCCAAGACGGCCGACTCCACAGCCTGTTGCAAGGCACCGTCCAGGACCAAGGCGGGTTTAGGCGGCAGGGGCGCCGGCACGAACGCGCGAACACGCTCCTCGCCGATGCGAGTCACCTGGTAACTGCCGCATTCTCCGCGCTGCATGGCCATGCTTCCCTATTGAACGGAATTGCAATAGCGCTACTCGCTATTGTAATTATAGGGATAAATTTACAATAGTTGGGCGCGTCTTGCAAGTTGGAGAACGCGGTCACCACCTACGGCAGCGGGCACTCCGGCGTCAGCCGCTTCAACTCGGGGATGACCTCCTCGCCGAAGCGCTGGATGGTCTCAAGCGTTATACTGGACTCCATGCCCGGCCAGTCGACCATAAACCACATGATCTCGGCGCCGAACTCCTGGTGGTAGGACAGCACCTGTTCGGCCACCTCGGCGGGGCTGCCGAGGACCAAGCGGTCCTGCTGCAACTGCTCGAACGGCAGGTCGTAACGCTCGCCCGGCTGTCCCCAGCGCTGGTAGCGCTCGTAGCGACGCTCGTAGCCCTCGCGGATGCGCTCTTCCGCCTCCTTGCGGCTGTCGGCGACGCACAGGTCGCGGAAGATGTAGAGCCCCTCGAAGGGCCTTCGGTGCGCCTCCAGGGCGTGCTTGTACGCGGGCACGGCCTCGCGCAGGAAGGTCTTGGTGTGGCGCCGGCTGGCGATCCAGTGGTCCGCCACCTCCGGCACCCGCGCCACGGTGGGCAAAGTGTCAGCCCCCAGCAGGATCGGCGGCCGGGGCTTCTGTAGCGGTTTGGGATGGATGGTGACGCCGTCGATGCGGTAGAAGCGACCCTGGTGGTGCACCTCGTCCTCGGTCCACAGCCGCTTCACCACCTCGATGCCCTCTTCCAGGCGGGGGCGTTTCTCGCGCAAAGGCACGCCCATGGAGGTGAACTCGACGTCGCGATAGCCCTGGCCGATGCCGAACAGGAACTTGCCGCCGCACAGGTTATCGATGGTGGCGGTGTACTCCGCCACCATCAGCGGCTGGTGCATGGGCAGCAGGAATATCGCCGTCCCCAAGTACATCCCCGGGGTCAGCCCGGCGAAATACGACAGCAGTGGCAGGGACTGCAGCATGGCCGCGTCCGGTCCCGTGGAGTAGTGCTGCGCCACGAACAGCGCCTCGTAGTTGCTGGAATGGGCCACCCGGGCCCGTTCCGTGAAGTCGCGGACGACGTCCGCCCGCTCCAGGTCCGAGGGATAACTCCCGAACGCGATGCCGAAACGCATGGATTCAAACCTCCAATCTCTTGGTCACGCCTGTGGCTCTCCCTGTCACGCCCGCGCTCCTTCCGTCATTTGTATGTTGATAGAGCCTCTCGAATCGGCCAATTTGAGGGGTAGGCAT
>JAPPNE010000184.1 GCA_028818775.1 Deltaproteobacteria bacterium
AGATCATGAAGATGGCGGTGGAGAACAAGGTGGGCATCGGCTTCGGCCACACCGACTTCGAGGAACTGCTGCCGCTGTGCAAGAAGGCCAGGGAGCTGGGCGTGCGCGCCACCCTGGACCATCCGCTGCTGGAGCTCAACAAGCTGCTGTTGGACGAGATGAAGGAGCTGGCGGACCTGGGCGTTTACGTGGGTACCTACTGCCAGCCCATGATCCCGAGCCTGTACCAGCCCATCGCCGACCCCATGGAGACCGTCAAGACCATCGCGGAGATCGGCCCCGAACGCTGCATCATTGGCAGCGACTTCGGCCAAGTGCTGCACCTCAAGGCCGTCGACGGCATGCGCGTGTTCATCCGCGCCCTGCTGGGCTTCGGCATCACCAAGGAGCAGATATCCATCATGCTCAAGGACAACCCGGCCAAGCTCATGTGGCTGGACGACTAGGAGCCTGTCCCGAGCTGGGCGAAGGGTTCAGGACGAACGGTTGTGATGCCTTTGTCCGTTCGTCCTGAGCGTAGCGACGCAGAGCGTCGCGAAGTCGAAGGACGGTTCGACTATTCGGACAGGCTCCCGGGAGCCGCAGGGAAGGAGTAGACGGAAATGGCTGAAGCACTCAACCGGCACAGCCGGACCATCACCCAGGGGCCGGACCGGGCGCCGTCCCGGGCCATGCTCAAGGCGGTGGGGCTGACCGACGACGACCTCAACAAGCCGCTGGTGGGCATCGCCAACACCTGGATCGAGGTGATGCCGTGCAACTTCCACCTGCGCCGGCTCTCGGCCAAGGTGAAGGAGGGGGTGCGCGCCGCCGGCGGAACGCCCATCGAGTTCAACACCGTGGCGGTCTCCGACGGCGTCTCCATGGGCACCGAGGGGATGAAGGCCTCGCTCATCAGCCGCGAGGTCATCGCCGACTCCATCGAGCTGGTGACCCGCGGGCACCTGTTCGACGCGGTGGTGGCGCTGTCGGGTTGCGACAAGACCATCCCGGGCACGGTCATGGCGCTGGCGCGGCTGGACCTGCCGTCGCTGATGCTCTACGGCGGCTCCATCATGCCGGGGCGGTTCCAGGGACGCGACGTCACCATCCAGGACGTGTTCGAGGGGGTGGGCGCCCACGCCGCCAAGAAGATGACCGACGCCGAGCTGCTGGACCTGGAGAGCAACGCCTGTCCGGGTCCGGGGGCGTGCGGCGGCCAGTTCACCGCCAACACCATGGCCACCGCCTTCGAGATCCTGGGGATCTCGCCCATCGGCAGCGCCAGCGTGCCGGCCATGGACGATACCAAGGACGACGTCGCCTACCGCGTCGGCGAGCTGGTCATGGAGCTGGTGCGCAAGAACCTGACCGCGCGGCAGGTCATTACCCGCGAGGCGCTGGAGAACGCGGTCGCATCCATCGCGGCCACCGGCGGTTCCACCAACGGCGTGCTGCACCTGCTCGGCGTGGCGCGGGAGGCGGAGGTGGACCTGCGCATTGACGACTTCGACCGTATCAGCTCCAACACCCCGCTGATCGCCGACCTGAAGCCCGGCGGCCGCTTCGTGGCCAACGACCTTTACCGTGCCGGCGGCATTCCGCTGGTGGCGCGCCGCCTGCTGGACGCGGGCAAGCTCAACGGCGATTGCCTGACCGTCACCGGGAAGACCCTGGGCGAGGAGGTGCATGACGCGCAGGAGACGCCGGGCCAGGAAGTGGTGCGGGCCGTGTCCGAACCGCTGAAACCCACCGGCGGGCTGGTGATCCTCAAGGGCAACCTGGCGCCCGAGGGCTGCGTGGTCAAGGTGGCCGGGCACGAGCGCACGCGCCACAGCGGTCCTGCGCGGGTCTTCGATCGCGAGGAGGACTCCTTCAAGGCGGTGCAGCAGGGCGAGATCAACGCGGGCGACGTAATCGTGATCCGCTACGAGGGCCCCATGGGCGGCCCCGGCATGCGCGAGATGCTGGGCGTCACGGCGGCCCTGGTGGGCGCGGGCCTGGGCGAGTCCGTGGCGCTGCTCACCGACGGCCGCTTCTCCGGCGCCACCCATGGCCTCATGGCCGGCCACGTGGCCCCGGAGGCCGCCCGCGGCGGACCCATCGCCGCGGTGCGCGACGGCGACACCATCACCTTCGACGTCGACGCCCGGCGCCTCGACGTGGAGATCTCCGAGGAGGAGATGGACAAGCGCCTGCGCCAGTGGCAGGCACCCGCGCCGCGCTACGCCAGCGGCGTCATGGCCAAGTACGCCCGCCTCGTGTCGTCGGCCTCGGAGGGCGCGGTCACGAGGTAAACTTATTTTCAAGGAGGTTGCCATGGCCAAGTACAACAAGATGTCCATGCCCCTGAAGGACGTGAAGGACAAGGAGTTCCTTTCGCGCAAGCTCAAGTGCACCGGTGTCGGATTCGGCATCGTGCGCATCAAGCCGGGCAAGGGCGCGGAGTACGTGCACCAGCACGAGGTGCAGGAAGAGGTGTTCATGACCCTCAAGGGCGAGGGCACCATCATCCTGGACGGTCGCCGGATTCCCATGCCCGAGGGCACCGTCATCCGCGTGAGCCCCGAGGTCAACCGCGCCATCGGCAACGATTCGAAGCGGGACGTGGTGTTCCTGTGCATGGGCGCGGTCCCGCCGAAGAACTTTCCCTTGGGCGGGCGTACGCTGTTGGGCGACGGCATCCCGCACCGGGACAGGGTGCCGCGCTGGAAGAAGGCGTAAGCGGAATCGCATTACCGCGGTTCACCATCCGGTGTAGGCTGATCGATCGATATGTCTTGACATATATTTGTCGCATATGATCTACTTCAAGCGATCATGGCGACATATCTACTCGAGCAACTCATCGATACCCTGAAAACGGCCCGTGAGGCTCAAGGTCTCAGCCAGCGTGAACTCAGTGCCAAGTCACGCCTTCCGCAGAGCCACATCTCGAAGATCGAGAACGGTGCGGTAGATCTGCGGACCTCCAGTCTCGTGGAGTTGGCCCGGGTTCTCGATCTGGAACTGGTTCTCGTGCCGAGAAGGGGCGTCCCGGCGGTCCGGTCGATTGTCAGGGGTTTGGCTCAGGGACACCGCGGCAGCGGTGGGCCGCTGGTGGAGGTCCCGCCGGCCTACAGCCTGGACGATGAGGACGATGGCTGACGTGACCGTCCTCGACGTGCGGCTTTACGGCACGTCCATCGGCACGATGACACGCGTCGGCGGCGACCGCACGATCTTCGCTTTCAACGACGACTACATCGACGACAATGGCCGTCCGGTTCTCGGGCTGGCCTTCAAGGATGTCCTGGGACAGTTGATCACGGACGTCAAGCCTACCCGCGTAAGGGTGCCGCCCTTCTTCTCGAACCTGTTGCCCGAAGGTCCCTTGCGCGACTATCTCGCCGAACGCGCAGGCGTTCATCCCTCACGCGAGTTCTTTCTGCTCTGGGTCTTGGGAAGCGACCTGCCGGGTGCCGTCACCGTCGTGCCGGCCGACGGCGAACCGTGGCCTGTCGATGCCCAAGCCGGGGGCGACGTGGGACGTCGGGACCCTCATGAAAGCGCGCTGCGTTTCTCGCTCGCCGGCGTTCAAATCAAGTTCTCCGCGATTCACAATGCTCGTGGCGGCCTGACTATTCCGGCCAAAGGGGTCGGAGGCTCGTGGATCGTGAAGCTGCCGTCACGTGAATTCCGCCGGGTGCCGGAGAACGAGTACTCGATGCTGACCCTCGCCCGGCTGGTGGGCATCGAGGTGCCCGCGTTGGAACTCGTGGACCTGGATGAGATCGAGAACCTGCCACGGGGCATCGGCACGCTTGAAGGACAGGCCCTCGCCATCCGGCGTTTTGATCGGCGGGAGGACGGCACCGCCGTACACATGGAGGACTTCGCGCAGGTCTTCGGGGTCTATCCCGGCGACAAGTACAAGCGGGCGAGCGCGCGCAGCATCGCCGCCGTGCTCGGCGCCGAGTGCGGCGAGAACGATATCGCCGAGTTCATCCGGCGCTTGACCTTCAACACGCTGGTCGGCAATGCCGACATGCATCTCAAGAATTGGTCGCTGATCTATCCCGACCGGCGTCATGCGGCACTGGCCCCGGCCTATGACTTCGTTTCTACCGTCGCCTACATCCCCGACGGCGAGGCGGCACTCAACTTCAGCCGCACCAAGCGGTTCGATCAATTCTCGGAAGACGAGATCTTGCATCTCGCTGCCAAGGCACGCCTGCCGCAAAGACTGGTCCTTGATACCGCACGTGAAACAGTGGAACTCTTCCACCAGCACTGGCGCGCGGAGAAGGCGAACTTGCCGCTGGAAGCACGCGTCGTCGATGCCGTCGAGACACACCTGCGCACCGTTCCCATCGCCTGAACCGGTAGCCGCGGGTCATCCATTGATCTACTTGCCCCGGTCGTACTAACATGGACGCCACGGTTGGCTCTTCGGGAGGCCCTCCATGAGCAAGCGCGAACACGATCTGGATCGCGAAGTCGTCGTCGAGACCAAGAAGAAGCTCCAGCGGCCGTCGCTCTTCAAGGTGCTGCTGCACAACGACGACTACACCACCAAGGAGTTCGTGGTGCAGATCCTGGAGTACGTCTTCAACAAGGAAAACACCGAGGCGGTGCAGATCATGCTGCACGTGCACCGGAACGGCATCGGCGTGGCGGGGGTCTATCCCTACGAAGTGGCGGAGACCAAGGTGAAAACCGTGGAGAGCCTGGCGCGCCAGTACGAGTATCCGCTCAAGTGCTCCATCGAAGAGGAATGAGTTCCGAAGCGGCGTGAGCTTCGAAGGGAAATGACGTGATCACCAAGAATCTGGAAGCGGTGCTCAAGGCGGCTTACGACGAAGCCAAGCAACGGCGGCACGAGTTCGTCTGCGTCGAGCACCTGCTGTGGGTGCTCCTCGACGACCCGCACGCCAGCGAAGTCATCGTCCATTGCGGCGGCGACCTCGACCGCTTGCGGCATGAGCTGGAAGAGTTCTTCGAGACCCGCCTGGAGACGTTGCCTGAGGGCACGGAGAAGGAGCCGGAGCAGACCCTGGGCTTCCACCGCATCGTCCAGCGCGCCTTCATTCACGCGCAGACCTCGGAGAAGGCCGAGATCCAGGGGAGCGACCTGCTGGTGGCTATGTACCGCGAGCAGCAGTGCTACGCGCGCTACCTGCTGGAAGCGCAGGACATCAGCCGCTTCGATCTCATCAACTACATCTCGCACGGCGTCTCCAAGCTGCCGGAGGAGGAGCCGCAGCCGCACACTCCCGGGCCGGAGGAGGACGAGGAAGGCGGGCAGGCGCCCCAGCGCAATCCGCTGGAGGCCTTTACCACCGAGCTGGTGGAGAAGGCCTCCAAGGGCCTGCTGGACCCGCTCATCGGCCGCAGCAACGAGATCGCCCGCACCATCCACGTGCTGTGCCGGCGGCGCAAGAACAATCCCATCTACGTGGGCGACCCGGGCGTGGGGAAGACCGCCATCGCCGAGGGGCTGGCGCTCAGGATCCATGAGCAGAACATTCCGGAAGCATTGCAGGACACCCGCATCTACGCCCTGGACATGGGCGCGGTGCTGGCCGGCACCAAGTTCCGTGGCGAGTTCGAGGCGCGCCTGAAGGGCGTGATCACGGCGCTCAAGGACAAGCCCGGCGCCGTCCTGTTCATCGACGAGATACACACCGTGGTGGGCGCCGGCGCCACCAGCGGCGGCTCGCTGGACGCCTCCAACATCCTGAAGCCGGTGCTGGCGTCGGGCGAGATCAAGTGCATCGGCTCCACCACCTACCACGACTACCGGAGCTACTTCGAGCGCGACCGTGCGCTGTCGCGGCGGTTCCAGCGCATCGAGGTGCCGGAGCCCAGCATCGACGAGACCGTCAAGATCCTCCAGGGGTTGAAGCCCCACTACGAGAAGCACCACGGCGTGACCTACAGCCAGCCGGCCTTGCGCACCGCGGCCAAGCTCTCGGCCAAGCACATCAACGACCGTTTTCTGCCGGACAAGGCCATCGACGTCATCGACGAGGTCGGCGCGTCGGTGCGGATCCAACCCGCCGAGAAGCGCAAGAAGACCATCGGCCCCAAGGACGTGGAGCAGATCGTCGCCACCATGGCGAAGATCCCGCCGCGCAGCGTCTCCAGCTCGGACCGGGAGCAGCTCGGCAACCTCGGCCGGGACCTGAAGCTCGTGGTCTTCGGCCAGGACGAGGCCATCGACGCCCTGGCCAGCACCATCAAGCTCTCGCGCTCCGGCCTGGGCCAGCCAGAGAAGCCCACCGGCTGCTTCCTGTTTTCCGGGCCCACCGGCGTGGGCAAGACCGAAGCCGCCAAGCAGCTCGCCCAGATCATGGGCATCGAGTTTCTGCGCTTCGACATGAGCGAGTACATGGAGAAGCACACGGTGTCACGGCTGCTGGGGGCGCCTCCGGGATACGTGGGGTTCGACCAGGGCGGGCTCCTGACCGACGCCATCCGCAAGACCCCCTACGCGGTGCTGCTGCTGGACGAGATCGAGAAGGCGCACCCGGACCTGTTCAACGTGCTGCTGCAGGTCATGGACCACGCGACGCTCACCGACAACAACGGCAAGAAGGCCGACTTCCGCAACATCATCCTGATCATGACCACCAACGCCGGCGGCCGGGAGATGAGCGGCACCGCCCTGGGCTTCGCCCACAACTCCAACGTCGGCAAGGGCAAGGAAGCCATCGAGAAGATGTTCAGCCCCGAGTTCCGCAACCGCCTGGACGCCACCATCTTCTTCAACTCCCTGAGCCCGGTGGTCATCGAGAAGATCGTCGACAAGTTCATCACGCAGCTCGACGCCCAGTTGAACGAACGCAAGGTCACCATCCAGCTCGAGCCCGCCGCCCGCACCTGGCTCGCCGAGCGCGGCTACGACCCCCACTTCGGCGCCCGCCCCATGGCCCGCCTGATCGACAATGAGATCAAGAAAACCCTGGCCGACGAGATCCTCTTCGGCCAGCTCCAGAACGGCGGCCGCGTCCGCGTCGACGAGAAGGACGGGGAGCTGGTGTTCGAGTACGAGGGATAGTCCCACGGATCGCCGCGGTTTTCTCAAGGGGGCCGGCGTTGCAGCCATGGCGGCGGCGGTCGGCGCGGCGATTCCCTTCCACCGGAACATGCCGGCCGGTTTCAGTCCGGAGGCTCTTGCCGCCGATCCGCCGGGAATCGAGGGCAAGGACGGTCTCACCGTCCTCAGCCGTCGGCCGCTGAACGCCGAAACGCCGGCTCATCTGCTGGATGACCCGGTCACGCCGACGGCTCGGCACTTCATCCGGAACAACGGCATCGCTCCCGAGGAGATGGACCCCGCCACTTGGCGTCTGCGGATAGACGGTTTCGTGCACCGGCCCATGACGTTGAGCATCGAAGACCTGAGGGAGCGTTTCGAGGTCGTGACGCGGCGGCTGACTATCGAATGCGGCGGCAACGGCCGGGCGTTTTTCAGCCCGCGGGTGGGCGGCAACCAGTGGACGCTGGGCGCGGTGGCCTGTTCGCAGTGGACGGGTGTCCGTCTCGCCGACGTTCTGAAAGCTGCCGGCGTCAAGGAGAACGTCGTCTACACGGCTCATGTCGGCGCCGATACACATGTGTCCGGCGAAAAGGGGAAGCTGCCGCTTTCCCGCGGGGTGCCTATCGAGAAGGCGATGGACCCCGGCAACCTCATCGCCTTCGGCATGAACGGCGGGCCGCTACATCCCATGAACGGCGCGCCGCTGCGGCTGGTGGTCCCCGGCTGGTCGGGCTCCTGCTCCCAGAAGTGGCTTACTCGGATCTGGCTGCGCGACATGGTGCATGACGGGGCAAAGATGACCGGCGGCGCCTACCGCGTCCCGGAATACCCCATCGAGCCCGGCGAGAAGGTGCCGGACAGCTCGATGGCCATCATCGGTTCCATGCCGGTGAAATCCCTGATCACCACTCCGAGGACCGGGCTTTCCGTCACAGGCCGGGACCTGGCGGTGGCGGGGCACGCGTGGGCAGGTGACAATGAGGTTGCGCGGGTCGACGTTTCCATCGACTTCGGGGCTTCCTGGCAAAAGGCCGCGCTCGCGCGTCCGGCCAACCGCCATGCGTGGCGGCGGTGGTGGGCGATGCTGGAATTTCCTCGAAAGGGCTACTACGAGGTCTGGGCTCGGGCGACCGACGACACCGGAACCAGCCAGCCCTTCGCCATCGCGTGGAATCCCAAGGGATACCTCAACAACTCGATGCACCGGATCTCCGTGCGCGTGAGTTGATGAACCCTCGGGCGCGACGCGTCCTTGACTAGTCTCCTTCCCCCTTCTTCAGCGGGCTTCCCTCAAGCAGATACTCCTGCCGGGCCAGGGTCTCCGAGCGCTCTTCCTGCAGGTAGCGTTCCAGGGCCTGCCTGAAGCGCTTGTTCTGGACGTAGTGGGCGCTGTAGGTCTTGGCGGCCTCGAGGCCGCGGAGGTTCTTGAAGCTGCCGCCGGCGCCGGCCTCGAAGCGCGCCAGGGACTCGTTGATGCAGTGCTCGATAGCGCCGTAGTAGCAGACGTTGAAGTGGAGGTAGCGGTGGTCCTCGAAGGCGCCCCAGTAGCGGCCGTAGAGGGCGTCGGGGCCGCGGATGTTGAAGGTGCCGGCGATGATGCGGCCGTCGCGTTGGGCGACGACGGGGCAGATGAAGGGGTAGGGGCGCTTCAGCAGATCGTCGAAGAAGCGGCGGTTCAGGTACTGCCGGCCGTAGTAGAGGTGGTCGATGTGGTGCTTGTAGAGCTCGAACAGGGTGCGCTGGACGTCCGGAGTGATCTCGTCGTAGGGAAGGGCGCGGACGCGGATGCCCTGGTTGTCCAGCTCCCGCCGCTCGCGCTTGATCTTGTTGCGGCGATCGCTGCGGAAGGCGCCCAGGTAGTCGTCGAAGGTCCCGTAGTCACGGTTCTGCCAGTGGAACTGGAGCCCGATCTTGGGGATGAAGTCGAGGTCTTCCAGCGCCTCCATCTCTTCGCGGTCGCAGAAGTTGATGTGGATGGACGAGAGCTCATTGCCGCGGCAGATCTCCACCAGCGCGCGGCCCAGGATGGCGATGATGCCCTTGCGGTCGATGCCCGGCGCGGTGAGGAACCGCGAGCCCGCCACCGGCGTGAACGGCACGCCCACGAGCATCTTGGGGTAATACTGGATGCCCGACTGCATGGCGTAGGAGGCCCACTGGTGGTCGAAGACGAACTCCCCCATGCTGTGGGACTTGAGGTACATGGGGCAGGCGCCGAGGAGGTCCTTCCCCTTTTCGACCACGAGGTGGTGCGGCGCCCAGCCGGTCTGGTCGCAGACGCAGCCGGTGTCTTCCAGGCAGTCCAGCCAGTCCCAGCGCATGAACGGCGAGCCGTCCCGCAGCAGTGAATCCCACGCCTCCCGCGTCACCTCGTTGATGCGCCGGACGATGCGGACCGAGAGCCGTTCCTCCTCCATGGCCCCACCTTCTTGCCAGAAGGACCCCATCAGGTCTAGGTGTCTGTCTGATCATGACTCTCTTCGCTCTCAGCCTCCTCCTGGCGGCCGCCTTCGTTCATGCCACCTGGAACCTGCTGCTCAAGAAGGCCCAGGGCGGGCCGGCGTTCCAGTGGTTGTTCGGCGTGCTGTCCGTTGGCCTGTACCTGCCCGCGGTGCTGGCGTGGTGTTGGTACCGCCCGACCCACCTGAGCACGACGATGGTCGCCGTGATCGCGGGCAGCAGCGTGTTGCACACGCTCTACTACGGAGTCCTGCAGCGCGGGTACCGGGTGGGCGACCTGTCCGTGGTCTACCCGTTGGCCCGCGGCACCGGGCCTTTTCTGGCCGTTATCGGAGCGGTGCTGATTCTCGGGGAGCGTCCCACCGCCGGGGTCATGGCCGGCGGTATCCTCATCATCGCGGGCGTCTTCGTGTTGAGCGGCGCCGGCGCCTGGTCCCGGCGCGGCGCGCCGTCGGGGGCCGCGGTGACGTACGGCCTGGCCACCGGGGTGGTGATCGCCAGCTACACGCTGTGGGACAAGAACGCCGTGAGCGCAATCGGCATCGCGCCCTTGCTCCTCGACTGGGGCACCAACTGCGGGCGCACCATCCTGCTGGCGCCCGTCGCTTGGCGCCGCCGCCCCGAGCTGCGCCACCACTGGCTGCGGCACCGCCGCGAGGCCCTGGGGGTGGCGCTGCTGAATCCCCTGGCCTACATCCTCGTGCTGACCGCGTTGCAGATCACCCCGGTGAGCCACATCGCTCCGGCCCGGGAGATCAGCATCCTGATCGGCTCGCTCATGGGGATACGGCTGCTCGGCGAGGGGGCCGCGGGGGTGCGGCTCCTGGCCGTGGCGAGCATGACCCTGGGACTGATCCTGATCGTGTGGAATGGGCCGGTCAGTTCGAATTGACCGCCAGGGCACTCGCGGTCAGGCGTTCCCGGCCAGTTGCCGCAGCACGTACTCCAGGATGCCGCCGTGGCGGTGGTACGCCAGTTCGGCGGGGGTGTCGATGCGGCAGGTCACGCGGAAGGTGGTCGCCTTGCCCTCGGCGTTGGTGGCCGTGACCTCCAGCTCCTTGCGCACGCTCAGGCCGTCGGCCACGCCGGTGATGTCATAGGTCTCGAAGCCGGTGAGCCCCAGGGACTCGGCGTTCTCGCCCTTCATGAACTCCAGCGGCAGGATGCCCATGC
>JAPPNE010000185.1 GCA_028818775.1 Deltaproteobacteria bacterium
TTCTCGTCGATGTAGCGATGGTAGAGGTTGGCGGCGCGGACCGGGTCGTATTCGCGGTTGCTCACCGCCATGACGCCCGACCCCCATTCCACGGGCCAGTCCTCTTTCTGCCAAGGCTCTTCGGTAAAGTGGCCTATGAACATCGTGCCTTCTCCCTGTTCCCCTCACTTGTTGGGAGGGGAAATCGCAACGCCGGACGGCTGGTTGCCAGAAATCTTTCGGCTCGGGGCCGGCGGCCTCACCCCCCGAGAAAATCCAGAACGACCTTGGCGAACTCCTCCGGCTTCTCCATCTCGGGCATGTGCCCGCAGTCCTCGATGACCGAGGCTTGGGCGCCGGGTATGCATTCCTGGTAGCGCTCGCAACTGCTGATGGGGACGATGCCGTCCTGCCTGCCCCACACCAGGAGCGTCGGGGTGGCGACGCCCGGGAGGAGGTCCGGCAATGTGACGCTGTGCATGTAAGGCCGCCACAGGTAGCGGATGGCCGCCTCCCGGTTGGTCTCCACCTGCTCGGCCTCGTCCGGGTCCCAGTTCTTGCCGTAGTACTTCAGGTACGCTTCCGACTCGTGGTCGTGGAACGCCTGCTGGAACGCTTCCTTCCCGGAGTTGAGGAAATAGTCCCAGATCTCGCCCTCGCGCGGCTTGACGCCCGCCGCTCCCACGAGGACCATCTTCGAGAAGATGGCGCTGTTTACAGTGGCCATTTCGGCCGCGATCCAGCCCCCCATGGAGAATCCGATGACGTTGAGCGGGGTCGCGAGGCCGCTTTCCCGGACGAACCAGTTGACCCACGCGGACAGGTCCCGCACCGTCATCAACCAGTCGGGAAATGAGGAGGCGCCGAAACCGGGCAGGGAAGGGATGTACACGGAGTAACGCTCGGCCAGAAGCTCGTGCGCTCGAAGCCAGTCCGGCACACCCAGTTCGCTGTGGAGGATCAGCAACGGCTCTCCGGAGCCGCCCCGCCGCACCTGCACGGATGTGCCGGCGATGTCGAGAGTCTCTTCGATGAAGTCGGGCGTGGTGGTCACGGGTTCCTCCAGGGCGGGTTGTCGGTACGGTCTTCAGGCTGTGTGCAGCATAGTCAAGAGCGCCAGACAGGTCAACGTGGCTTGGTTCGTGTTCACGAGATGCCCGAGTTGCCGCTCATCATCCAGTCTGGCATTGATTCGCATGAGGATTACGCGGATCATCTTATGTCGAACTCTTACCTTGCAGAAAGCAGCTCAGCGCCAGGCCCGCCGCCGCCGCGCCTAGCCCCACCAGGAAAGCCCACCACAGCGCATTCACCAGGGCGCCGATGAGGGCGGGCATGAGGTCGGCGGGGATCAGCGCGCGGGTGGCGGGGTCGAGGAGGTTCTGCGGGTTCAGGAGCTTTTGAAGCACGGACTCCGAGACCGATGCTTTCAGGTCCGCGGCGATGACCGTGAAGGCGGCGTTCATGCGTTGGAGGAGGATGCTGCCCATGATGCTGATGATGAGGGCGCCGCCGATGGTGCGGAACAGCATGAGCGTGGAGGTGGCGACGCCCAGGTTCTGGAACGGCACCGCACTCTGGGCGGCGACCAGTGCCGTGACGTTGGTCATGCCCATGCCGGTGCCGGACGCGAATGTCGCGACGAGCATCACGGTCATGCCGCCGGCTTCTTCCAGCAGCATGAACGGGATGTAGCCGGACACCATCAGGGTCATGCCCGTTGCGCAGACCCTGCGGTACCCCCAGACGGGGGTGACGCGACCGGAGGTAAGGCTTCCCACTGTCCATCCCACGCTCAAGGGCAGGAGGGTCAACCCGGCCAGCGTGGCGCTGCCACCCAGGGCACCCTGGACGTACAGAGGCAGGAACCCGATGACCCCGAAGATGCCCATGGCCGCGAGCAGGCTCAGGTAAGTGGGCCGGCTGTACCCGGGCAAGCGGAACAAGGCCATGGGTAGGAGCGGGTCCCTGGCCTTGCCTTCGATGACGATGAAGAGCGCAAACAGCACCGCGACGCCTACCACCACCGAGACGGATTCTGCGGTGACCAGGTCCAGTTGGTTGGCTGCCACCAGAAGGCCGTAGAAGAGCAGCATCAGCGCTGACAAGAGGATCGCGGCGCCCGCCAGATCCAGTGACCGGCGTGCCCCGTCGGCGCGTTGCTCCCGGAACCCCGCGATGATGAGCCCGGCGGCCGTGACTCCGAGGGGCAGGTTGATCCAGAAAATCCAGCGCCAGTCCCAGTACTCGGCGATGAACCCGCCGCCGGCCGGGCCGAGCACCGAGGCGACGCCCCACACGCTGGCGATCAGGCCCTGCATCCGCGCGCGCTGCTCCACGGGGAAGACTACTCCCACGATGATGAACGCGAGCGCGTACACCGCGCCGCCGCCCATGCCTTGCACGGCGCGGAAGACGATGAGCTGCGTCATGGTCTGGGCCGCGCCGCAGGCCACCGACCCCAGCACGAAGGTGGCGATGGCCAGCAATATCAGGGTGCGCCGGCTGTAGAGGTCCGAGAGCTTGCCGAAGATGGGCGTCGCCAGCGCCGACGTGAGCATGTAGACGGAAAAGACCCAACTGTAGAGGTCGATGTCGCCGAGCTGGGACACCACCGTGGGCATGGCGCTGCTCACGATGGTGGCGTCGATGGCGAAGAGGAAGACCGCCAGCATGACGCCGGCGACGGCGACCCCGGCGGACGTGGGGATGGTGGTCTGCGTGCTACTCACCGCGCGCGTAGGCCAGGATGGCGTCGAAGATGGGCGTGTAGCCCGTGCAGCGGCAGAGATTGCCGTCCAACCCCTTCTTCACTTCTTCGAGCGTCGGCTGGGGATTGCGTTCCAGCAAGGCGTGGGCGGCCATGAGCATTCCCGGGCCGCAGTAGCCGCACTGCACGGCGCCGTGCTCGAGGAACAGACGCTGGAGCCGGTCGAGATCCATGCCGTGGCCGCACCCTTCGACGGTGGCGATTTCCTTGCCGGCGCAACGGGCGGCCAGCACGACGCAACTGTGGACGGCCATGCCGTCCATCCGCACGGTGCAGCAGCCGCAGTGGCTGGTCTCGCATCCGCGCTTGGCGCCGGTGAGGAACAGCCGTTCGCGCAGCACGTCCAGCAGGAGCGCCGTGTCCGGCGCTTCCACCCGGACCTCCTCGCCGTTGACCTTGAGATCAAGCAGCGCCATGGCGGTTCTCCTCGATCTGCTTTGCCGCCTGAAGCAGCGCCCGGCGCACGAAAACGGACACCATCTTCCGGCGGTAGTCGGCGCTGGCGTGCGGATCGCCGGGAGGGTCCACCTCGGCGGCGGCCATTTCGCCCGCGGCCCGGGCCGTTTCCGTGTCCAGCACCGCGCCCTTGAGGACGGCTTCGGCCTTCACGGCCCGGAGCGGGACCGGGGCCGCGCCCCCGATGCCGATCCGCGCTTCGGTTACGCCGCCGGTGTTTCTCCCGTCCGGCACGACCACTGCGGCGACTCCCACCATGGCCAGGTCCTCGGGGCTGATGGCGTGCTTCAGGTACACTCCGGAGGCTCCCTCGGGCGGATGCTCGATGTCGATGCGGCACAGGATCTCGTCCGGCTCCAGCGCGGTCTCGAAGTAGCCCGCGAAGAACTCGGCCAGGGGGAGTTCGCGGACGTCCCCGCGCCGCCTCAGCACGGCGCGGGCGTTCAGCGCCAGCAGCGCCGGAGGGAGGTCGGCGCCGGGTTCGTTGTGGCACACGTTGCCGCCGATGGTGCCGAGGTTGCGCACGGCCGTGGAGCTGACCTGCCGCGCCGCCGCCGGCAGCACGCCGACTTCCTCGCCCAGGACCGGCGAGGCGATCAACTGCCGGCACGTGTTCATGGCACCGATGGAGATGCCCGCGGAACTCACCTCGACGCCGTGCAGCGCCTCGATGGGTTCGAGGTCGATCAGCGCCCCGGGTCTCACCAGCCGGTTCCGCATCATCACCAGCAGCGACTGTCCGCCGGCGATGGGGAGCGCGTCGTCCGTGTATTCTTCCCGCGCCGCCAGCGCTTCGTCGAGGTCGGCGGGCCGGATCAGCCTGCATTCCATGATCGGCCTTTCACAGTCCGGTGTCCTTCCGTTGGCTCTCCACCGCGTCCAGCACCCGCTCGGGGAAGAGCGGCAGGTCTTTCAGCCTGACTCCCAGGGCTTGGTAGATGGCATTGCCGATGGCGGGGGCGATGCCCACGATGGCCAGCTCGCCGATCCCCTTGGCGCCGAACGGCCCCTCGGGCAGCGGCACTTCCACGGCGATGGGCTTGATCTCCGGGATCTCCTGGCTGGACGGGATCTTGTAGTCCATGAACGAGGGGTTGACGATCCGGCCCTGTTCGAACACGAGCCGTTCGTGCAGGGCGTAACCCAGTCCCATGACCACCCCGCCGACGATCTGGCCGTCGACGCTTATGGGGTTCAGGCTCTTGCCCACGTCGTGAGCGGAGGCGATGCGCCGGACCCGGACGATGCCCGTCTCCTCGTCGATCTCGGCCTCCACGGCCTGGGCGGCGTATTTCCAACCCGGCACGTACTCCTTCCGTTGGGTCTTGTGCGGCAGCGTCGGGTAGTCTCCCTTGCCGCCGTAGGTGCCCCGCCCCAGGATCGGCCGCTCGCTCGTGTGGGCCCGTTCCAACACGTCCCGGAACGTCAGCGAGAGCTCCGGATGGGCGGATGACACGACCCGCTGCTCCGCCACCGCGAGATCGCCTTGCGGGATCTCCACCATCCGTGAAGCCACCTCCAGGAGCTGGTTGCGCGCGTCCTCGGCGGCGAGCTTCACCGCCATGCCGGTGTAGAAGGTCACCCGGCTGGAGAAGGTGCCGCGGTCATAGGGGGTGGTAGCGGTGTCGGCGCTGGAAATGCCCACCGCCTCCATCGGGAGCCCCAGCACCTCGGCGGCGATCTGGCACATCACCACCGACATGCCTTGCCCGATCTCGGAAGCTCCCACCAGCACCTGTGCGCTGCCGTCCTCGTTGAACTGGACGTAGGCGGCGGAGATGCTGGAATGGGTGGTGGGCGACTTGGCGATGACCGCGAGGCCGCGGCCCACGTTGGCGGGCTTGGGCTCGCCCCAGCCGATCTCTTTCGCGACGCTTTCGAGGCACTCCTGGAGCCCGATGCTCTGCACCACGTCGTCGATGGAGTTGATGTCGCCTTCCTTGAGGATGTTCCTGAGCCGCAGCTCCAGCGGGTCCATGCCCAGGCGTTCGGCGATCATGTCCATCTGCGACTCGATGGCCCAGGCGCCCTCGGGCACGCCCAGACCGCGCAACTGGGTGCCGCGCATCTTGTTGGTGTAGACCAGGGTGGACGAGATCCGGAGGTCGTGAACCCGGTAGGGGCCGTTGCCGTCCTTCATGGCCCGGTTGCTGGGGGGCAAACCCTCGGCGTGCGCCCCCGTGTCCCAGAGAAAGTCGACGTCCCGGGCCACCAGCGTGCCGTCCTTCATGACGCCGGTCTTGACCGTCACCGTGGCCGGGGTGGAGCCGGCCGCGGCGGTGAACTCCTCGGCCCGGGTCATCACCATCTTCACGGGCCTGCGGCTGTGCATCGACAGCGCCACAGCCACGGGTTCCAGGCGCGGCTCGATCTTGCCGCCGAAGCCGCCGCCCACCTTGGTGCAGATGACCCGCATGCGGCTTTCGGGAATGCCGAACAGCCCGGCCAGCAGGGTCCGGAGTTGGAACACCTCCTGGCTGCAGGTCCACACCGTCACCTCGTTGCCGCGGACGGAGGCCAGCGAGGCGTGGGGCTCCATGTAGCAGTGATGGATCTGGCTGGCATGGAAGGTGTCCTCGAACACGTAGTCCGCCCGCGCCAGCGCCGCGTCCACGTCGCCGCGATGGTGGGAGGCCCGGTGGATGATGTTGGTCCCGTGAACGGGGTTCCACGACGCCAGGTACACCGAGCGGGCCGGCCCCAGCTCCTCGTGGACCAGGGGCGCGCCGTCGCGCGCCGCCTCCTCGGCGGTGAACGCCGCCGGCAACTCCTCGTAGTCCACGTCGATGAGGGAGAGCGCCTCCAGCGCCCGCTCCTCGTCGGGCGCCGCGGCCGCGGCCACGGGCTCGCCCGCGTAGCGGGCCTTCTCGACGGCGAAGATTTGCTCGTCCTCGATGGCGTAGCCGTAGCGCCGGTCGGGCACGTCGGCGGCCGTGATCACCGTCACGCCGGGGAGCGCCCGGGCCTTCTCCACGTCGATGGACCGGATTCTGGCGTGAGGCAGCGGGCTGCGCAGGATCTTGCCCCACAGCATCCCCGGCTGGGTCACGTCCGGGCCGTAGACGGCTTGCCCGGAGATCATCTCGGCCCCGTCCGGGCGCACCACCGAAGTGCCGATTACACGATAGTCGTCAGCCATGTTGCCTCGCTCTGTGGGCACCGTACAGCCCGTGCGGGCGGTGGTCAACCAGGGGTGGTATCACCACCCCGCACCGTACAATCGCACGCACCTGTAACGTACAATCACACGCATGCTCACCGTACAATCCTACGCACCTGCAACGTAGAATCCCACGCGGTGATGTTTGGCAAGTACACGACAAGTTGCTCTCCAGGGTTGACGGGTCCTCAGGTACGGTGAAATTACAGTGTAGCCAGTTTCCTGAAACGGGACCCCTGATGAAGACAGCGCTGATTCGGATCGGCAATTCTCGCGGTGTGCGAATCCCCAAGGCAATTTTGGAGGCATGCGGGCTCCAGGACGAGGTCGACCTGGAGGTTCGGGAGGATCATCTGGTCATTCGTGCGGCCGCCAAGCCCCGGACGAACTGGGAGGAGGCTTTTCGCCGAATGGGTGAGCGACGTGATGACGCCCTTCTCGACGAAGACTCGCTACCACCCACCAAGTGGGAGACCACGGAGTGGGAGTGGTAGTCGGCCGCTCAGCGACAAGGCCGCGCGGAACGTTGCGGCCGTGCTCAACGAAATGTTCGCCTACCAGGACCGCTTCAGATGTCGCAAAGCTCGGGCCAGCGCCTGCGGATGCGCTCCTTCAGTGCGGGGCTGGCCTCCGCCACCTTGGGGAACGTGCCCCGTTGGTTCCAGGGGCGGCAGGCGTCGATGAGCATCCTTTTGTTGAGGTTTCGGCGGTCGGCGGGGTAGGCCATGGGGTCCAGAGGGCTGCTCCAGCAATTGCGCATGACGTCGAGGTCGGTGTCCGGGTCCACGCGCGTGCACATGGCCCACAGAACGGCGTCGGCGTCGGTGGGGTCGATGTCGTCGTCGACGATGACGATCATCTTGTTGAGATAGGAGCCCGCGTAGGAGCCGGCGGCGGCCATGGCGGCCTGTTTCGAGTGGCCCTGGTACAACTGGGTGATGGCGATGGTGATGAACATCTGGCTGCCGCAGCCCTCGTGGTTCCACACCCCCTTGATGCCGGGCACGCCCGCCGCTTCCATCTGTTCCCAGATGGCCGAGCTGCTGAGAAAGCTGGAGATGTAGGTGTCCTCGCTGGGCGGCCTGCGCGGCACGGTGCCTAGGATGATGGGGTCGTTCCGGTACATCAGCGACGCCACCTCGATGACCGGCTGTTTCTCGCGGCCCCCGGCGTAGTAGCCGGTCCACTCTCCGAAGGGGCCTTCGAGCTCGAGACGCCCCGGGGGTATGTGGCCTTCGACGGCGATCTCGGCGGTCGCCGGAAGGGGAAGGTTCGTGACCGCGCCCCGGACGACGTCCACGGGCTCTCCCCGGATTCCGCCGGCCACGTCGTATTCGCAGACCCCGGAGGCCGCGTGCAATCCGGCCATCAAGTAGATCAAGGGATCGTGCCCGAAGGAGACGGCCACCGGGCAGGGTTCGTCCCGGCTCCAGTACTTCTCCATTATGAGCCGCCCCTGCTTGCCCCCGGTGATCATGATCCCCAGGGTGTTCCGGTCGTGGACGGCCACCCGGTAGCAGCCCACGTTGACCCAGTCCGAATCCGGGTCCTTCATGATCACCGCGCACCCCGTTCCCAGATAGCGCCCGCCGTCGTCCTCGTGCCAGGTGGGGGTAGGGAAGCGGAGCATGTCGACGTCCGTCCCGGTGGCGACGTTCTCCAGCAGCGGGCCGGTGTCCACCACCCGCGGCTCGATGCCGGGCAGGGCGCCGTGAAACCGGCGGCAGTGCTCCACCATCTCCCGAAGCGACAGGTCCCGCGGGATGCCCAGGGTCACGGCCACGCGCTCGGGCGCCGTGGTCACGTTGGACAGCACGCGAAAGCCCGGCGGGTAACTTGGTATGCGGTCGAAGAGCAGCGCCGGGCGTCCCACCTTCTCCATGTAGAGGTCGGTGAGGCCGCCGATGCCCTCTTCGCAATCGGCCCCGTCCACGCGGCGGAGTTGGCCCAGGCCGTCGATACGGTCGATCCAGTCACGCAGATCGTTTACCGGCATGCGCGTTCGCTCCGTGTTCAGTAGAGGAACCGGTTGCCCGGCGTGCGCGGGATGTAGCGGCCCTTGCCGGTGGCAACGATCCGGGACTTGGGCTCTCCCTCGGGCCATTCCGTCAACACTTCGCCCCGCAGGATCGTCATGACGGGCCAACCGGTCATCTCGCGTCCTTCGAGAATCGTCCATCCCGGACGGCTGTGGACCAGATCGTTGGTGACGGTGACCTTGCGCTTCAGGTCGACGATCACCACGTCGCCGTCGGAACCGACCTGCAGGGAGCCCTTGCGCGGGTAGAGCCCGAAAATCCTGGCGGGCGCCTCGCACATCATCTCCACCAGCCGTTGCAGCGTGATCCTCCCCTTGTTGATCCCTTCGTCGAGCATCAGCGGCAGCATCATCTCCACCCGCGACGGGAACCCGCTGGTGGTCTTCCACACGTCGCCCGGCACTTCCATCTCCGCGCGGGTTCCGTGCGAGACCACGTGGTCCGACCCCAGGGAGTCGATCTCTCCGTTCCTGCAGGCTTCCCACAGCAGTTCCATGGTCTCCGGGTACCTGAGCGGCACGTTGATCTTCCACGTGCCCGCGGGCAGGCAGAGATACACGGGGTTGCTCTGGGCATAGATCTCGACGCCCTCTTCCTTTGCTTGGCGGATGGCCAGCAACGACTCGCCGGTGGTCGTGTGCTGGACATACATGGGGCACTTCGCGATCTTGGCCAGGTAGGCGTACTGGCGGATGTGATGGGCCTCGACGAAGTCGGGCGAACGGTCCGTCCATGCCTCCATGTCCATGCGCCCCGCGTCCATCAGACGCTGGGAAAAGACCCGGACGATCTCGAAGTTCTCCGGGTGGAAGGAGACGATCCCCGGCGGCCCGATCTTGGCGACGCTTTCCAGGGTCTTGTACACCACCCCGTCGTCGAAGCCCGTGGCCAGACCCGAGCGGTAGACGTACCAGAGCTTGGCGGCGATGTGTGGATGCTTGGCGTGGCAATAGAACTTGTACGACGTAACGCCGTACTTCTCCGCGTACTCGACGATCTCCTCGGCTTGCTGGTCCGTCTCGAGCTGCGGCGTGAAGTAGAAATCCGTGATGCAGTTCTCCTCGCCGGTCTTGATGGCGATGTCCATGACATCGTGAAACGAAACCACGTCCTCCGGTCTCGTGTCCTGTACGAACGGCTTCTTCCCCATCCGTGGGCTCGGGTCCTGGATGCCCCAGGTGGTGACGCCCGCGGCGGCCGCGGCCGGGGATTCGGTCTCGAAGTCGATGTCGAGAGGGAACGAGTGGCCCGGATGGCCCTCGGGGTCCACGAGTCCCGGCAGCACGTGCTTCCCGGCGGCATCAATGACGCGGGCCGCGTCGATCTCGAGTCCCGGTTGGAGGATGGCCGCGACCTTCCCGTCGCTGATGGCCAGGTTCGCGGGACGGGTCCCTTCACGGAAGACGACGTTTCCGTTGGTAATCAGAAGATCCACACGTTCCATGGGCGACTCCTTTCACTGAATCACAGGCAGCCGAACTCCTTGTAGTAGCGTTCGGCCCCGGGGTGCAGCGGCACGACGCACCCGGTGCACAGATGTTGTGGCGTGATGGGGACTTCGATGTCCCTCAAATGGGGCGGCAGGTCCTTGTACGGGGCGGCTATGCGGTCCCTGCGCTCCATGCTCGTCCGTGCCAGAAGATAGGCGACCTCGTCGGGCAGATCGGCGCGGCAGAACAGCAGCCAGCCGCCGAAGCTCAAGGTCAGAAGGTCGCGGTCAATCCCCTTGAGGCGACCCGCGGGGATGATGGCCGGGTCGTAGCCGTAGGTCTGTTGCATGTGCGCAACGGCCCGCGGGTCCAGGGGCAGCGCGCGCATGGGCCTTGCCTCGGCCAACTCCTCCCAGGACTCGTCGTGGACGCCCTCCTGGAACACCGCGTTTCCCTCGCCGCGCTTGACCATGGGCACGCCGACGACGGCGGGCCCGGGGAACAGCACTTGGCCTCCCCAGGAATTGACGTCGTCGTAGCTGAAGCCGTACCACTTCATCACCTGCTCCACGGTCCACGTCAGCGTGTCCGGGCCCGTCGGCCCAACCCGCCCCGACACCAGGGTCATGGCCGGCTTGCGCGCCGCGATCTCCTCCATGGAGTGGATGCCGAGCTCTTCCGCCACGAGCCAGAAGATGTAGTCGGGTTCGGGGAACCGCGCGATGGCTCTCAACTCGCCGACGCTGGCCTGGAACAACCCCTTCCCCTCGGTGGCCATCCTCGCGTTCACCGGCGGGTTGGTGATGCCCACGTCCGCCAGCCCCGCACCCACGGTCTTGGGATTCTCCAGGGACCCGAGCCCGAACCGGCCCGTGAAGACGCCGACGCTCGAGATCAGTCCCGGCTCTTCGCGATAGCCGTTCAAGCCTTCGGCCAACTCGTCGGTGATGCGCCACCAGGGATGGGACGGCGAATGGGAGGCAATTTTCAGGATGTAACCGCCGCTGTCGTCTTTGTCCGGCATTCGCTCGTCACCTCCTCTGAATGGGATTCAGGGCAAACCGGCCCGCTTCCGGCCCCGGACAATAACACCGGCATTTTTCCGAGGTCAAATACGCCGTACGACGCCGTGTGCGGTCCGGAGGAACGGTCTTGCGTGCGCGACCACGTCTGCCCTATACAGGGCGAATGGACGATCCCAGGAAGTCGGGCCAGCGTTTGTATCCGGTGTGAAGGACGGTCGGGAGACGAAGGCGCGGTAAGATGGAAGAGCGGGACCTGGAAGCACTGACGATTTCGCGCTTGGCCGGGCGGATCGAGAGCGGGGAGGTATCTCCGGTCGACCTCACGAATCTCGTGTTCGAGCGGATCGAACGGCTGAACCCTGTCCTGAACGCCTACGTCACGCTGACGAAGGAGCAGGCGCTCGCCGATGCCGGCGCCGCGGCCAAGGAGATCCAGAACGGCCACTACCGCGGCCCGCTGCATGGAGTCCCGGTTTCCATCAAGGACAACATCGCCATCCAGGGCGTTCGCACCACCGCGGGGTCGAAGACGCTTTCCGACTGGAAGCCCGATTACGACGCCACGGTGGTGACCCGGCTCAGGGCCGCCGGCGCGGTGGTCCTCGGCAAGACCCACATGCACGAGTGGGCCAAGTCGAGCCACACCAACAACGTCTTCTACGGCCCCAGCCGCAATCCCTGGGACGTGACCCGCGCCACCGGCGGATCGAGCGGCGGCTCCGCCGCGGCGGTTGCGGCTAGTTTGGGCTTGGCGTCCATCGGCACCGACAGCGCCGGCTCGGTGCGGAATCCCGCGGGGCTCTGCGGCATTGCCGGCCTGAAGCCCACCCACGGCAGAGTGAGCATGTTCGGCGGGGTCCCCGGCACGGGGCCCGCCGCCATCAATCACTTCGGCGTGCTGGCCAAGACGGTGGAGGACTGTTCCCTGGTGCTGAACTGCATCGCCGGTGTGGACCCGCGGGATCCCGTCAGCGCCGACATGCCGGTGCCGGACTATTCCGGCAGCATCGGGAAGGACGTCAGCGGACTGAAGGTGGGACTTGTCCGGGACTACTTTGACGGCCTGATGTTCGACGAGGTCCGGCAGGTCTTCACGGAGGCCGTCGGTTCCCTCGGCTCCCTCGGACTCGCCACCGAGGAGGTCGAGGTCCCGCACATGGAGCTTCTGCCGGCGGTTCAGGCGTGCATCGCCCGGGTGGAGGACATGCCGGACCACGACCACTACCTGCGCACCCGGCCGCGGGACTACAGCCCTGGGATGCTCAGGAACCTGATCGGCTCGCTGCTGATTTCCGGCAGCGCGGTCAACACCTCGCACCGCGTGCGCCGGCTCGTCTACGAAGGGTTCGAAGGCGCTTTCGAGCGCGTCGACGTGATGGTGGTCCCCACCACGGCCTTTCCCGCCCCCACCATCGAGGAGCTGGACCGGGGCTCCGCCCGCATCGACGGGCGCGACGTCCGGCTCTCGGACCACCGCGGCAACCTGTTCACGCTGTGCACGATCCCGTTCAACCAGACCGGGCTTCCGGCCCTCAGCGTGTGCTGCGGCTTTTCCCCTTCGGGCCTGCCCATCGGCATGCAGATCGTCGGCAGGCCCTTCGACGAGGAGACGGTCCTGCGGGTCGGCCATGCCTACGAGCGGGCCGCGGGATGGTACAAGAAGACGCCGGACCTTCCGGCGGGGAGGTAACCATGCCGCGGGTGGCAGTCGCACAGTTCAGCGGGAACGTGGATTGGCGGGAGAACATCGCCGCGGTGCGTCGGCTGGCGCGGCGCGCCGCCGAGGCGGGCGCGGACATGGTCTGCTTTCACGAGGTCGCCAGCACCATCTACCCCGCGTTCACCAACGACCCGGAGTTCTTCCGGCTGGCCGAGTCCGAGGACGGTCCGTCGGTGACGGAGGCCCGGAACATCGCGCGGGAGGCGGGCCTGTCGGTGGTCTACCCGTTCTTCGAGCGGGAAGGGGACCACTACTACAACAGCGCGGTGGTGTTCGGCCGGGACGGAGAGCGGCTCACCAAGTACCGCAAGAACACGATCCCCAGCGGCCTGGGGCGGCTGGTGGGGACCAGCGGCAGCGAGGAGTATTACTTCGCGCCGGGGGACCTGGGCTTCCCGGTGGTGCAGACCGACCTGGGCGTCAAGCTCGGCCTCAACATCTGCTATGACCGCAACCTTCCGGAACCGGCCCGGTGCGCCGCGCTGAACGGCGCGGAGTTGTTGTGCGTGCCGGTGACCAGCACCCAGAGGGCGCGCTCGCGCTGGGAGATGCTGCTGTGCGCACGGGCGGTGGAGAACGTAATGTACGTGGCGGCGCCCAACCGGGTGGGCGTGGACCGGGGCGGGGCGCCGGAGTTCTATTTCGGCGAGAGCCTGATCATCAACCCGCGCGGCGAGATCGTCGCGCACGCCAGCGCCACCGAGGAAGACGTGGTGTGGGCGGACCTGGACCTCGACCTGCTGGAGAGCCAGCGCAAGAACTGGATCTTCTTCACGGACCGGAGACCCGACGAGTACGCGGCGATCAGGAGGTGAGCGGGCGGCCCGTGCGCGAGCCTGCCACCAACAGAGGTCCCGTTCGTCCTGAGCCCTTCGACAAGCTCAGGACAGGCGAAGTCGAAGGGCGCCATCACAACCAATCAGAGTTCCATACGTCATGGAGAACCATATGGAGTACAACCTCGGGGTAGATATCGGCGGCACGTTCACCGACTGCGTGGTGGTGGACGAGGCCGGCGAGCTGACGGTGGGCAAGTCGTTGTCCACGCCGGACAACTTCGCGCTGGGGGTTCTTAACGCGGTACGCAACGCCGCGGAGCACCTGGGCATGACCGGCGAGGAGGCGCTGCTGCACACCGCCAAGCTGTTCTTCCATGGCTGCACGGTGGGTGACAACACCTTGCTTACCCGCTCGGGGGCGAAGACCGGGCTCATAACCACAAAGGGCTTCGCCGACAGCATCTACATGATGCGCGGTCGCATGACCGAGGGGCTCACCGAGGCCGAGACCGCCCATTTCTACGCCTTGACCAAGCCGGACCCTCTGGTACCGCGCACGTTGATAGGGGAGGTGAAGGAGCGCGTCGACTACAAGGGCGCGGTGGTGGTGGAGCTGGACCTCGACGAGGCGGCGGCCGTGGTGGACCGGCTGGTGGCCGAGGGCGTGACCGCGGTGGCGGTCTCGCTCCTGTGGTCCATTGCCAACGACAGCCACGAAAGGGCCCTGGAGGAGTTGATCAGGAAGCGGCATCCCGACCTGTTCGTGAGCCTTTCCTCGGAGGTGGCGCCCTACCTCGGCGAGTACGAACGCACCATCACCACCATCTTCAATTCGTACATCGGTCCCACCATCTCGTCGTACCTGTCCAACCTGCGCGAATCCCTGTCGGCCAAGGGGCTGCACAACGCTCCGCTCATCATGCAGGCCTACGGCGGCGTGCTCGACAGCGACGCGTGCGTGCGCCGGGGTGTGGGCCTGGTGGAGTCCGGGCCGGCGGCAGGGGTGGTGGGGGGGCAGTACTTCTGCGACAAGATCGACGAGCCCAACATCCTGGTCACCGACATGGGCGGGACCACCTTCAAGGTGGGGCTGGTGCGGGACGGGCGCATCGAGAAGAACTACAGCCCGGTGATCCTGCGCCACGCCGTGCTGGCCACCAAGATCTGGGTGGAGTCCATCGGCGCGGGGGGCGGCAGCATCGGTTGGGTGGACGAGGAGAAGGGGCTCATGAAGGTGGGGCCCCAAGGCGCGGGCGCCAAGCCGGGGCCGGCGAGCTACGGTCTGGGCGGCACCGAGCCCACGGTCTCGGATGTCGACTTGGTGCTGGGGTACCTGAACCCCGACTATTTCCTGGGCGGACGCATGCGGCTGGACCGGGCGGCGGCGGAGCGGGCGATCCGGGAGAAGGTGGCGGAGCCCTTGGGTATGAACCTCACCGAGGCGGCCAGCGGGCTCTATCGCATTACCAACGCGCAGATGGCCGACCTGATCCGCCGGGCAACGGTGGAGCGCGGCCACGATCCCCGGAACTTCGTGCTGTTCGTGGAGGGCGGGGCCGGGCCGGTGCACTGCGGCCGGTACGCCGCCGAGTTGGGGATCCGGGAGGTGGTGGTGCCCATGACGTCGTCGGTCCATGGCGGCCTGGGCCTGTTGGCCTCGGACGTGGTGTTCGAGTACGGCAAGGCGGAGCGGCTGGTGTATCCGCCGGACCCCAAGGTCGTCAACGCCACCTTCGCGGGGCTCCTGGACAAGGCCCGCCTGGACCTCGAGAAGATGGGGTTCGCGGGCGAGGAGATCGCCGTCATCCGCAGCCTGGACATGCGCTACCGCTTCCAGTGCCACGAGCTCAACGCCGAGCTGCCACCGGGGACCGCCGAGCTGGGCATGGAGGACTTCCAGTGGCTCGACCAGGCCTTCGACGAGCTGTACGAGAAGTCCTACGGCCCGGGGTCGGGTTACCGGGAGGCGGGCAAGGAGATCATCACCTTCCGGCTGCGCGCGGTGGGCAAGATCCAGCACCCCAACATCAAGCGCTACCCCATGGGCACCGCGGACCCCGGCGACGCCCGCAAGGGGAAGCGTGACGCCTACTTCGAGCAGGAACGGGACTTCCTTCCCGCGGACATCTACGACTTCGAGCGGGTCAAGCCGGGGATGGAGATCCGGGGCGCGGCGATCATCGAGAGCCCGGTGACCACCATCGTCGTCGGCCCGGGCGACACCGCGGTGATGGACGAGTACCGCAACATCAGGATGCACGTGCAGGTCTGATCCGCGGAGCGCGGCCGTCGTGAGTCGCGCGACCGTGAACCAAGGAGCGTTCCATGGCCGAACCCAAGCTATCCGTCGATCCCGTCACCTTCGAGATCCTCTCGCACCGGCTCTACCAGATCACCCAGGAGATCGGCA
>JAPPNE010000186.1 GCA_028818775.1 Deltaproteobacteria bacterium
GGCGCGTCTGCGTTGCCGAATCGGTTTGCCCGCACCTGGGCTCCGATCTCGGCCCCGCAGCGGGAGGGTGCGTACGCGGCGGCCGGCTCGTCTGCCCCTTCCACGGCTACGAATTCGATGCCACCGGCCAGTGCGTCGCCACTCCCTTTGCCCCTCCACCCAGGACCGCCAGATTGCGAGTCTTCGCGACGCGGGAAGTTCTCGGCCTGATCTTCGCCTGGTGGGGGATTGGGGGGCGGGAGCCGCAATGGTGCCTGCCCGCGGAGCCGCCGGATCAAGCCGACTGGAGCGGCTTCGAGATCAGGACCTTCCGTTTTCCCGGCCATCCCCAGGAGACATCGGAAAACTCGGTGGACTTCGCCCACCTGCGCTACGTCCACGGCTACGACGACGTGAATCCCGCCCAGGAGGTGTCCGTGGACGGCCCTTTTCTCGAGTCTCGTTTCGATTTCAAGACGACTCGAACCATCGCCAAGGTGGCAACACTCACCCTGGACTTCTCGGTCAAAACTCGTGTCATCGGACTGGGCTATTCGTTCGTGGAAATGCGTGAGCACTCCATCGGGATGGATGGGCGCCTTTGGGTGTTGGCGACGCCGGTTGACGGCACGCTCATCGACCTGTCTCTGGTTTCGCAGGTGCGGGAGTTACGCAAGCCGGGGCGGAAGATCGTCGGCCTGGGGTTCCTCCCGGTGGGGTGGCGGGCCTGCCTCCTGAACAAGTTCATCGCGTCTATGCAACGGCACGATGTCCTGCAGGACGTGGTCATCTGGAGCCGCAAGCAATATCGAGCGCGCCCGCGCCTGTGCGCTTCCGACGGCAAGATCATGCCCTTCAGGCATTACTGCGCCCAGTTCTATCCCGATCCGCGCGAGTCCGACGAGCCCCTTCCCTGACTTCCGTGCCGGGAAAACCGGGTCATGTCTTCCGGTCGATGGCCATCAGCAGGGGCGGAAGGAACAGCAGATCGAGGACCAGCGCGAAGCCCAAGGTGAGCGCAACCAGGAGGCCGAGCATCCAACTGATGGCGAATCCCGACGTGGCGAACACCAGGAAGCCCAGCACCAGCATCATGGTCGTGGTGAAGCACGCGCCGCCCACCGAATTGAAGCTGTAGCGCACCGCCTCGGGCGAGGTAAGGCCCTCGCGACGCGCCTTCAGGTACTTGGCCATGATGTGAATCGTGTCGTCGACGACGGTGCCGAAGGCGATGGCGGTGACGAGGGACCCGGCCGGCCCCACCTCGCTGTACAGGTAGCCCCACACGCCGAAGGCCATGGCCGAGGGGATGAGGTTGGGCACGAGGCTGATGAGGCCGAAGCGCACGCTTCTGAAGATCGCGATCAGGATCAGCGAAATGACGATCATGCCGGTGACCGTCCCCCACAGCATGCTCAGGGTGTTCCGTATGGCCAGGTGGGCGAACACGAGGCTGTACCCCGATGCCTCGCTGGCAAGGTCGGGCGCGTTGGCGCGGAGCCAGTCCTGACCGCGAACTTCCAGCGCGCGCAGTTCTTCGGATTTCAGCCGGCGGAGCGTGACGGTCATGCGCGTCGCGGACTTGGCGACGTTGATGCGGTTGTTGAGGTCCATGCCGAAGGGAACCGATAGCTCGTACAGCAGCAGGTACTGCGCCGCAAGCTGGGAGTCTTCGGGCAGCCGGTAGAAGGCCGGGTCGTCGCCGTGCATGTTCTTGTTGAGGCGCTTCATGATGTCCGTAAACACCTGGACGTGCGCGACTTCCGGCTGGGCGCGGTACCATCCGGCGAAAGCGTCCACCTTGCGCAGATAGTCGGGATCGGTGATGCCGCCGTCGCGCCCGGCGTTCAGGCTGTACTCCAGCGTTTCCACGCCGGTCAGGTTCTCGATGACGAAGTCCGTATCGCGCCGGAACTCGTAACGCTTGTCCAAATGAGTGGTCCAGTTGTCCGTCAGCTCGACGCGCGGCACGCCCGCCACCAGGGCGACCGCCACGGCGGCCACGGACCAGAGCAGGAGCGTGCGGCGCGCCACCACGAAGGCGCCGAGGCGATCGAAGAAGGCGGAACCCCCGGCGCGTGCGGCGCGCGCCCGCAACGGCAGGACCGCGAGCAACGCCGGCAGCAGCGTCATGGAATACACGTAGGCGACCAGCATGCCGACGGCCACCAGGTTGCCGAGGATCCGGAACGGCGGCGAGTCCGAGGCGTTCATGCTGAGGAACCCGATCATCGTCGTGGCCGTCGTGAGGAACACCGGCCAGGCATTGTCCCGCAGCGATTCGGCGATGGCCGCGTCCCGGTCCAGACCCTGGCCCATGCCGGAGTTGGCGGTCCCGATGATGTGGACCGAGTCGCAGATGGCGAGGGTCATGATGATGAGAGGAATGCCGGAGTTGGCGGCGTTGAGCACCAGCCCGGTCCAGCCGATGACGCCCATGGTCGAGGCGACCACGAAAATGAGCAGGGTGATGATGCACAGCGTGCCGAACAGGGAGCGCAGGAGGAACGCGCCGACGACCACGATGACGAAGAAGGCGGCGGGCGCGAGAATCCCCATGTCGTCCTGGGCCGCTTCCGTCAGGACCTGGTTCACGAAGACGTTGCCGGTCACGTGATAGGCGATGTCCGGATGGGCTGCCTGGGCCTTGGCCAGGAGGCCGCGGAGATAGTGGTAAGTCTGTATCTCGGCGGCGTCCGAGTGCTCGGGCAAGGTGAAGCTGATCACCAGTCCGGCAACGCGCCCGTCGCGGGAGACGAGACGGCCGGCGACACTGGGCTCGCCAAGCGCGATCTTCCTGATCCGCGCGAGGTCTTCATCGCTCAGCGATGCCGCGTCTTCCACCAGCCGCTCGACGTTCAGGTCGTCCTCGATCGCCTCGCTGTGGTTGTAGTTGACAAGGGAGTCGACCCGGCTGGACCAGGGCACCTCCCACGCGGCCTCGGTCAAGTCCTCGATGGCCACCAGCGCCTCGCGGGTGAATACCGACCCGCCCTTGGGCGCCACCGCGATCACCGCCGCATTGGTGGCGGTGTAGGTATCCTCCAGGGCGTCGAACGCGACGAGCTGAGGATTGTCCTCGTCGAGCATGTCGCGCCAGTCGTTGGAGATGTTGAGGAACTGGACGCCGGCCGTCATGACCAGCATGACCGCTACGGACGCCAGGAGGACCAGCCATCGGTAGCGCAGCAGGAACGCGGCGTAGCGGTCCGGAGACAGGGAGGTCATGCTTTCGTTGTCGGGCAGTTTTCGAGCGCTTCTGCGTTCACGTCGCTGCAATTAACACGTCAGACTCACCGGCGTCAAATCAAGCCTTTGTTCAACGAGGCCGCGGGCTTCGGCCGACTTTCTAGATTTTCTATTCTAAAACACGATGTTACTTGAGGCTTGTTTGATTGAATGCCACGTCGCAGGCTTCGTGCCGTACACGGCGGTGGAGTCATGACTACACCATGCAACTAGGCAGACTATTCAACTCGCTCAAGCATGCACCCCGCGGGGCGGACATCGCCCGACGCAGGAGAACTTTCGACGGCTGGATCGACGGAGAGGCGGAGACCGGCGGCGCAGGCGCGCGCGACCATACCGAAACGGTGAAAGGCTACTATGACCTTTGCAGTGACCTCATGGTCTTCGGCTGGGGTGAATCCCTGCACTTCGCGCCCCTGACGCCGCGGGAGAGTCTGGAGGAATCCGTCATCAGGCATCAGCGCTTGATGATCGCCAAGCTGGAGTTGCGGCAGGGCATGACGGTGGTCGATGTCGGCTGCGGGATCGGCGGCCCGCTGCGTCGGGTTGTGCGTGAGGCCGGTGTCAAGGTTGTGGGGATCAACAACAGCGCAACTCAGCTTGCAAGGGCCAGGACGCTGACCGGTGAAGCAGGGCTCGACCACATGGTCGATTACGTAGAGTGCAGTTTCATGGACATGGGCGCGATCGAAGACAATACGTTCGACAGGGGCTATGCCATCGAGTCGACGTGCCATGCGCCGGACAAGCAACGTGCGTTCGCGGAGATATTCCGCATCCTGAAACCCGGAGCCCTGTTTTGGGGCCAGGAGATGTGCCTGACGGACAAGTTCGATCCGGACGACAGCCGGCACCGGACCATCAAGCAGGGTCTCATGCGTCACGTTGCTCTGCGGGATATCGCGACCACGGGCGAGGTCGATCGCTCGCTTGAGGCGGCGGGATTCCATGTCATCGAGGGGATCGACCGAAACGTCAGGGAGGGGCCATCCACACCATGGTATCAGCCCATGGAGAATCGACGGGGGACGTTGAAGAACGCCTTCTCCTTCTACAGGACTCCGTGGGGCCGCAAGGCGGTCTTCGCGATCCTGAAGCTGACCGAGGCGCTACGGCTCTTTCCCAAGGGCTCCGCGGAAGTATGCCGGTTCCTGGATCAGACCGCGGACGCCTATGTCGCGGGCGGTAGCTCCGGGGTCTTCACACCGTTGTACTGCTTCCTCGCTCGCAAACCCGTTTAAGGGGCGCGACAGCCCACGTCCCGTGTTTGCCCCCGGCGGTCAAATGGGGTAGGGCTTTCAACGCGTGACGACCCCCATGAGGAGGATGCCCATGTACTTCAAGACACTGTGCGGTTCGTTGCTGGTGCTTCTGGGAATGGCGGGCTTGTCCGCGACGGGCGCCGAGGGCTCGTCCGCCGCCGACTTCTACCGGAACAAGACGATGCGCATCATCGTCGGCTACACGCCCGGCGGCGCCTTCGACACCTACTCCCGTCTTGTGGCGCGGCACATGCCAAGGTATCTCCCCGGCAACCCCAAGTTCATCGTGCAGAACAAGCCGGGGGCCGGGGGCTTCGTGGCGGCGCGCAGCGTCTTCACGGTGGAGCCCAAGGACGGCACGGTGTTCGTGAGCACCAATCAGGGGCTGGTGCTGCAGAGCGCTATCGGTCGCAAGGGCATCGACATCGACATGGGCAAGTTCAACTGGCTGGGCGCGGCCAACAAGCCGCGCGGCGGCTGCGTGGTGCGCAAGGACCTGGGCATCGACGGCATCGAGGACGTCATCAAGCGCGAGGTCACCACCGGCACCAGCACCCCCGGTTCCATGGGCTACGACATTCCCGCGGTGCTGAACGCGGCGCTGGGGACCCGGTTCAAGATGATCACGGGCTACCGGGGCATCGCCCCGGTGCAGGCCGCGCTGCTGCGCAAGGAGGTGGACGCCTTCTGTCCGGCCGATCCCCTGGCCGGGGTCCTCGCCACGACCCTCCGGGGCGCGGATGCGGCAGCCAAGGTGATCGTGATCATGGGCGAGGAACCGTCGGACGCGCCGCTCCTCAAGGGGGTGCCGGCCGCGGGCATGCTCGCCAAGACGGCGGAGCAGAAGGAGATGCTGCGGGCCATCAACGCCCCCTTGAGCATGGCCTTCCCATGGGCCGTGGCGCCCGAGGTCCCGGCGGAACGGGTCAAGGTCCTGCGCGACGCCATGGAGAAGACCTTCAACGACGCCAGGTTCCGCGCCGAAGCCGAGAAGGCCAAGATGGGCGTCCACTTCAGCAACGGCGACGAAGTGAGCCGGATAGTGGGTGGCATGGTGAACGCCCCGGCGGAGACCCTGGCCAAGCTCAAGGCAATCCTCGGGAAGTAGCGTGGATCGGCAGAGCCGCAGGATGTCGGGCGGCCACGCGGTGGCGTGGTCCTTGCGCAACGAGGGCGTGCGCCACGCCTTCTCCGTGCCGGGCGAGAGCTACATCGCCCTGCTGGACGGTCTTCGGGACGTCCCCGAGATCACCCTGATCACCAACCGCCACGAGGGCAGCGCCTGCCTCATGGCCGAGGCCTACGGCAAGACCACCCGTACGCCGGGCGTGTGCATCGTCACCCGCGGTCCCGGCGCCACCAACGCCAGCATCGGGGTGCACCTCGCCAAGTACGACTCCACGCCGCTGGTCCTGCTCATCGGCCAGGTGGCGCGGGCGCACCGGGGCCGGGAGGCCGGACAGGAACTCGACTACACGCACTTCTTCGGCAGCATCGCCAAGTGGGTCATCGAGATCAACGACCCGCGCGAGGCGCCGCGCATCATGGCGCGGGCGTTCCACGTGGCGCGTTCGGGCCGCCCGGGTCCGGTGGTGGTGTCCCTCCCTCGGGACATGCTCGAGGAAGAGGCGGACATCACCATGGTGGACCCTTATCCCGAGGTCCGGCCGAGCCCGGACCCGGCGCAGATCCGCGAAATGGTGGAGCGCGTCAACCGGGCCGAGAGGCCGGTGCTCGTGGCGGGTTCCGGCGCGCAGTACGCGCGCGCCCGGGACGAGCTCGTGGCCTTCGCCGAGAAGTTCCAGATGCCGGTGCTGAGCGCATTCAAGCGCCAGGATGTGTTTCCCAACACGCACCCGCACTACGTCGGCAACCTGGGCAGCCGCAACAACCACTCGCGCCGGATCGTGGATGACGACGCCGACCTGCTGCTCATCGTCGGCTGCCGGGTGAATCAGCAGGTGTCCGGCAATTACCGGCTGCCGCACCCGGGGCTGGCGACCATCCAGATCGACGCCGACGCCGGCAACATCGGCCAGAACTTCAGCCCGGACATGGCCGTGCTGGCGGATCCGCGCAAGGCCCTGTCAGCGGCGCTGGAGTGCGACGGCGCCGCTCCCAACGAAGCCCGCGCCGCCTGGATCGCCGACTATCACGTCCAACAGCGCGCCTACGCCACCCCGCCCGAGCGCCCCACCGGCGCCGTCTCCATGGAACGGGTCATGGCGGACATCAAGGCCACGGTGCCGGCGGACACCATCCACACCCACGACGCCGGGAGCTTCGGCGGCTGGGTGCAGCGCTACATCGAGTTCGACCACGCCGATTCCTACATCGTTCCCAACCTCGGCAGCATGGGTCCGGGCGTGCCCGCCGCGGTGGCCGCCAGGCTGGCCCATCCCGACCGCACCGTCATCGCCCACGTGGGCGACGGCGGCTTCCTCATGACCGGTCAGGAGATCGCCACCGCGCGCCAGTACGGCGTCAAGATCATCGTGATGGTGTACGCCAACGGCTCCTACGGCACCATCCGCATGGACCAGGAGGCCCAGTACCCCGGCAGGAACTACGGCACCGACCTCGTCAACCCCGACTTCGCCGCCCTGGCCAACGGCTACGGCGCCCTGGGCATCAAGGTCACCCGCGACGACGAGATCCTGCCCGCCCTCAAGCAAGCCCTGGCCGCCCCGGGTCCCGCCCTCATCGAGGTGCTGACCGACCTGGAGTACGTCTCCCCGACCACGACGCTGACGGAGGCCGCCGCCTCGGGGCGTGTGACGTAACCGGGCGTGCGTTACTCCCGGTTCAACTCGGCGATGTAGTCGCGCAGACCTGCCTCAAGCTTGTACTCCGGCGCGTACCCTAGCTCGTCGCGCGCCCGGGTGATGTCCATTTGCGGCCGCTTGGGCGTCAGCGTGCCCCGGCGCATGCGGATGTCCGGGAAGATCGCGTGCAGCGCCGCCTCCACGTCCGCCACGGTGGTGAGCGTTCCGCTGCCGAGGTTGTAGACGTCGTGGGCCAGCGGCGCGGTGTGCACCGCCCGCGCGATGCCGTCGGCCAGGTCCTTGACGTAGACGAAATCCACGGTCTCGTAGGCGTTGAGCACCGCCTCCTCCCCGGCCATGGCGGCCCATACCGCCTCCTGCACCGCCACCCCCGGGCCCCCGGCCACCGACCGGTAGCCGTACACGCCCGCGAAGCGCAGCAGCACCAGCTCGAACGCCTGCTTGGCCGCAAACGTCCTGAGCACGTGCTCGCACGCCAGCTTGGATGCGTTGTAGACCCGGCCGCGGCCGTCCTGGGGCGAGTCCTCCCGCAGCAGCTCGCCGGGGTCGGCGTCCTGGTACACCGCCTGGGTGCTGGCGTGCACCAGCCGGCGCACGCCGGCAAGCCGCACCGCCTCGGCCACGTTCAGGGTGGCCACCAGGTTGACCTGGAACCCCGCGTAGAGGTTCGGAATGTTGGACTCGCCGACCGACGCGGCCAGGTGGATGACGCACTCGGGCTTCACCGTCAGGAAGGCGTCCATCAAGGCCGCCAGGTCGCAGATGTCTCCCCGGATCAGTGGCAGGTCCTTGCCGGTGACGTGCCGGATGTAGTCCGGCTTCGGCACCACGTCGAAGAACGTGACCTCGTCACCCTGTGAACTCAGTTCCGCGGCCACGTGGGAGCCGATCAGGCCGGCCCCGGTGATCAATACGCGCATGGTTTCTCCTTTTCGCTACGTGCTGACGCCCCTTGCCGTCATTCCCGCTTCCGCGGGAATGACGTAACCGGTACGCTGTTGCCTGACGAGTCTTGACACAGCGGGGCGCTTCCCATCAACCACCAACCCTGCTACCCGTGACAGGTGGTTACGCCGGGTCCAGCACATCGCGCACGCACACCGGGAAGGTTTTACTACGGCTGGTACATCGTCGCCGTCGGCTTCATCGCCAACGTCGGCTCCTCGTTCGCTCTTGCCAGCACCCTGAGCATCTTCCTCAAGCCCATGACCCTGGACCTGGGGGTGTCCCGCGGGGTCTTCTCCATGCTGCGGTCGGGCGAGGGGCTGATCGCGGCCTCCATGGCTCCCATGGTCGGCTCGCTGGTGGACCGGCACGGCAGCCGGTGGCTGTTGACCGCGGGCGCGATGGTGGCGGCTGTCGGCTACCTCTTGCTGAGCCAGGTCGAGGTCTTCTGGCAGTTCGTGGCGGTGCGCTGGACCCTGGTGACCATCGGCGACGGGCTGATCGGCTACATGGTCGTCAACGTGATGATCGCCCGGTGGTTCGTGGTCAAGCGCGGCCGGGCCATGGCCTTTGCCAGCATGGGCATCGGCTTCGCCAAGGTCGTCATGCCGTTCCTGGTGGCGCCGCTGCTGGTGTGGCTGGGCTGGCGCTACACCTGGGCGGTCTTCGCCTTGTTCACCGTGGCGCTGGTGGTGGCCCCGGCCTTGATCTACGTCCGGCGCTCCCCCGAGGACATGGGGCTCCATCCCGACGGGCTGGAGCCAGGGGCGATGCCGGAGGGGAGGACACGGCGGCCGGGGGCGCAGGCGGCGAGCGAGACCCGTACCTGGAGCCGGTCGGCCGGTATGCGGACCCAGGCTTTCTGGCTGATCGTGGCTGTGTTCGGCGTATCCTCCGTGGGCGTCACCGGCCTCAATCTGCACGTGTTCCCCTACATCACCGACCTCGGCTATTCGAACCCGGTTGCCGCCGGCGCCATGGCCGTCATCGCGTCCATGCAACTCAGCTCGCCGTTGGCCTGGGGCCTCATCGCCGATCGCATGGACGTGCGCTGGACGACGCTGGCCAAGTTCCTGATCCAGGCGTCGGGTCTTGTCCTGGTCATCACTTCCGATTCACTGTTGCTGGTGTATGTCGGCTTTTTCTTTTACGGGGTCGGCCTCGGTGGTAACATGGTGCTGCCTGACCTCATGTGGGCGCGGTTCTTCGGCCGCATGTCCATGGGCAGGATCCGCGGCCTGGGGCTTTTTCTGATTCACGGGTTTGCGGCGATCGGGCCGCCGTTCTTCGGTTTTCTTCACGACTGGCAGGGCAGCTACACGGTTTCCTTTGCCATCTTCGCCGTGACGCTGGTGATTTCCGGGTTCCTTAGCCTGTTCATCATCGCGCCGGTCCGGACCGATACCGCGTAACGCCCCGCGAGGAGCATCGCTCATGGTCATCGACGTTCACACCCACATCGTTCCCGAGGACTTCCCGCCGGCAGGCAACCGCGCCGCGGGCAACCGCTGGCCGTCCATGGACCGCACCGGTGCGGAAACCGCCAAAGTGATGATCGCCGGACGGAACTTCCGCACCGTGCTCGACCGCTGCTGGTCGGTGCCGCGCCGGCTGCGGGAAATGGCCGCGGCCGACTACGCGGTGGACCGTCAGGTGCTGTCGCCCATGCCGGAGCTTCTGGCCTACCGGCTGGACCCGGAGGACGGGCTTGACCTGGCGCGGTACCTGAACGAGGTGCTGATGCGCATGGTGGACGAGGCGCCGGACCGCTTCTACGCGC
>JAPPNE010000187.1 GCA_028818775.1 Deltaproteobacteria bacterium
GCGCGGTGAAGCGCGTCTTGCCGGTGAGGTTCTTGTACTTGAGCTTGTTGGCGTCTCCGAATACGGCGGCGGCCACCGCCCGGCACACGTCCACGTCGAAGCCCGTCCACACGCCCTTGTCGTCCGGAGCGGCAAAGCCCACCAAGCCGGTGTTGATGCCGCAGATCAGGTGTCCGCGCTGGCGGACGTCGTCCAAGGTACCCGCCGAGGCCACGGAGACGGCCATCGCCAAGCCGACCGCGGCCGCGAGGCCGCCAGAAAGTGCACGTGACAGAATTCTCATGATGATCCTCCTCTTGGCAGAAAGTAAGTCTAGAGTATGTCGATCACTTCTTATTGAACAAGCGATAATATTAACCCTGGATAAAATTCATGAAAAAGCAACGATCCGCGGCCTGTAGAGCCATGGCAGCAGGACACGAGCGTCTTGGTGATGGCGTTCAGCCCCCCAGGTACGCCTGCTTGACGCCGTCGTCGGCGAGCAGGTCCGCCGACTTTCCCTCCAGCACCATGTGGCCGTTCTCCAGCACGTAGCCCCGGCCGGCGAACTGGAGCGCGAGCTGCGCGTTCTGCTCCACCAGCAGGATTGTGGTGCCTTCCTGGTTGATTTCCTTGAGCGCGTCGAACACGCCCTTCATCATCAGCGGCGCCAGTCCCATGGAGGGCTCGTCCAGGAGCATGAGCTTGCGCCCGCTCACGAAGGCCCGGCCCACCGCGAGCATCTGCTGCTCGCCGCCGCTCAGGGTGCCGGCTTTCTGGCGTTCCCGCTCCGCCAGCCGCGGGAAGATGCTCAGGACCCGGTCGACGTCGCGCCTGACGCCGTCGTCCTTGCGGGCGAAGCACGCGAGCCGCAGGTTCTCCATCACCGTGAGGTTGTCGAACAGGCGCCGTCCCTCGGGCACGTGGGAGATGGCGAGCTGGCTTACCACCTTGTCGGCGGAGTACTGCAGCAGGTCCTTGTCCATGTAGGTCATGCGCGTGCCCGCCTCCGCCGGCACCATGCGCGAGATGGCCAGCAGCGTGGTGCTCTTGCCCGCGCCGTTGGCGCCGATGATGCACACGATCTCGCCCTCGTCGATCTCGAAGCTGATCCCCTGGAGGGCGCGGATCTGGTCGTAGGAGACGCGCAGGTTTTCGACGGACAATAGCATCGGCTTCACTCGTTGCCGGAACCCAGGTAGGCCTCGATAACCTTGGGGTTGTTCTGGATCTCCTCCGGCGTCCCCTCGGCGATAACTTCCCCGAAGACCAGCGTCTGGATCCTCTCGCACAACTCCATGACGAAGCGCATGCGGTGCTCGATGAGGAAGATCGCCAGGTTCAGCTCGCGGTGCACCCGGCGGATGATCTCCATGATCTGCACCAGTTCGTCCGGGTTCATGCCGGCGGTGGGCTCGTCGAGCAGCAGCAGCTTGGGCTCCGTCGCCAGCGCCCGGGCCATTTCCACGCGCCGCTGGGCGCCGTAGGGCAGGTTGGTGACGGCCTGCCCGGCGAGGTGGCCGATGTCCAGCATCTCGAGGAGCGCGCGCGCCCCGTCCTCGATTTCGCGCTCTTCGCGGTGCCGCCGCGGCGTGCCCAGGACCGCCCCGAGCAGGCCGTAGCCGATGCGTGAGAAACGCGCCATCTTGACGTGATCGAGCACGTTCATGTGGCGCCACAGGAGCAGGTTCTGAAAGGTCCGGCCGATGCCCATGGACGCGATGCGGTGAGGCGCCAGGCCGTTGATCCGGGTGCCGTCCAGGCGGACGTCGCCCTGGGTCGGGTTGTAGATGCCGGTGATGAGGTTGAAGATCGTGGTCTTGCCCGCCCCGTTGGGTCCGATGAGCCCGCGGATCTGGCCCGGTTCGATGGCCAGGTTGTAGTCGTGCACCGCGCGCAGACCGCCGAACTGGTGGGTGACGTGGTCAACCTCAAGGAAGGGCATCGCGCTCCCTTTCCGGTCCGTTCTTCGGCTTCAGGACGGCCCTCGGGTCGAACTCCTTGAAGGCCACCAGGCCGGTGGGCCGGTAGATCATCACCAGGATGAGCAGCAGCGGGATGATGATCCACTTGAAGATCTCCAGCGGGCGCAGGGCCTCGCCGAGAAGACTGATGCCGACGGCGCCGATAATGGAGCCGTAGACCGAGTTCAACCCGCCGAAGTAGACCATCGCCAGCACCTCGGCCAGCTTCTGGATGCCGAAGGTCCCCGGGTTGACGTATCGCAGCACGTGGGCGAAGAGGCCGCCGGCCACCCCGGCCCAGAAGGCGGCGAAAAGAAAGCCCACCATCTTGGTGTAGCGCGTGTCGACGGTCATGGCGGTGGCCGCCATCTCGTTGTCCCGCACCGCGTTGACCGCCTTGCCGAGGGTCGAGCGGACGAAGTTGTTGATCACCCAGACGCACGCCACCGTCCACAGGAACACGGTGGGCAGGCCGGCCCAGTCCGGCTGTCCCCCCAGCCCGCGCGCGCCCCCCACGATCTCCAGGTTCTCGATCAGGCTCTTGACGATGAACATGAACGCCAGCGAGATGATGGCGAGGTAGTCGCCGCGCGTCCGGAACGAGGGGATGGCCACCACCAGGGCGCTGACCGCGGCCACCAGACCCGCGATGATGAGCACCAGCGGGAAGAGGAACGGCCCCAGGGCGGGCGGCAGCAGCGCCTCGCCGAACACGCGGTGCTTGGTGAACAGGTCCACGCTCAGCACCGAGGCGGCGTAGGCGCCCACCGCCATGAACCCGGGATGAGAGCACGAGAACTCGCCCATGTAGCCGTTGATCACGTTGAGGCTCAGGGTGACCATCACGGCGATGAGGGTGAAGCGCAGCACCAGGTCGCGGTAGTCGCTGAGGCCGGACCACATCTCCAGGGCGGCGTAGAAGAGCCCCAGGTGGACGGCGGCGGAGACCCACAGCGGCAGGCGCAGCAACGAGCCCGCCGCCTGGTTGGCGATGCCGGCGCCGAGCCGGGCGATGACCGCGATGGGCAGGCCGTAGACCAGCAGCAGGTACACCAGCGCGCCGGGCAGCAGGTGCGGCTGCTTGAGGGCCAGGACGACGCCGAAGAGCACCGGGATCTTGGGCAGCCCCAGCGCTTGCGCCAAGGGCGTGCCCCACTGGATCTCGATCACCACCGAGATGAACGCGGCCGCGAGCCATCCCAGAAGGGGCACTTGAGAGAAGCCGCGCATGGTCCGGCGCACATCCATGACCGAGCCCGTCCCTGCCGTTCAGAGCCTCAAGCGCGCGCTGTAGGGCTCGCCGAAGAAGCCGTGCGGCCGGACGATGAGGATCAGCAGCACGATGGAGTAGGCGATCAGGTCGCGCAGCGTCGAGGGGAAGATCATGGCCACGAAGATCTCGATGAAGCCCAGCAGGAACCCCGCCAGCGTCGCCCCCATCACGGAGCCGCGGCCGCCGAGGATGGCCGCCACGAAGGCCTTCCAGCCGAACACGATGCCCATGTACGGGTCCAGCACCGGGTAGGCCAGGGCATAGAGGATCCCGGCCGCGGCCGCCAGCGCCGAACCCAGCGCGAAGGTCAGCGCGGCGATGGTGTTGACGGAGACTCCCATCAGCGGAACGGCGACGTAGTCGAACGCCATGGCGCGCATGGCCAGGCCCCACTTGGTCTTGTGCACGAAGAAGTGCATGCCGGCGGCCAACAGCAGCGACACCACCACGATAATGATCTTCGTGTTGGTGACGAAGACGCCCGCCACCTCGTAGACCGTCGTATCGATCAGGGACGGAAAACGTATCCGCTGGGCGCCGAGCAACGCCAGGTTGCCGGTTTCCAGGATGATCCCGATCATGAGGCCGGTGATGGCCGCGGAGGCTCGCGGCGCGCCCCGCAGGGGCCGGTAGCCGATGCGTTCGACCAGCATGCCGACGAACGACGTCAAAACCATGGCCAGCAGGATGGTCAGGACCAGTATCGCCCAGGGAGGCAGCGCCAGGTAGCCCTCGGCGGACGCCCCGAGGAGCACCGCGGCGACCCCGACGCCGATGTACGCACCCACCATGAAGATGTCGCCGTGGGCGAAGTTGAACAGCATGAGAATGCTGTAGACCATGGAGTAGCCCAGCGCGATGAGAGCGTAGAAACTCCCCCATTGCAGGGCGTTGACCAGGTTTTGGAGAAACAGCGACATGCCCACCGGCTGTGTTGGATTGTCGAACGGGATGTTCAGGCAAGGAGGGCCAGGACCGCGATCCTGGCCCTCCCCAGTTGGAATCCGCCTGCGGGGCGTCACGCGCCGCGAATGCGGCCGCCCTCGCCCCGTGCACGCGCGGGTCCGGGTTCGGATCTACGGGCAGACCGACTTGTAGAACTCGAACTCGCCCTTGTCGCTGATGCGCACGACCACCGCGCACTTGACGGGATCGCCTTCGGCGGTGAAGGCCATGTCCCCGGTGATTCCCGCGAACTTCTTGATCCCGGCCAGGGCGTTCTTGACGTTCTCACGGTCCTTCTTGATGTCGCCGGTGAGCCCGCCGGTGGCCTTGATGGCGTGCTCGACGATGCGCAGCGAATCCCAGGTGAGCGCGCCCACGTCATCGGGCACGTAGCCGTACTTCTTGTTGTAGCGGTCGATGAACGCCTTGGTGGCCCCGGTGGCGCCCTTGGCCGCGTAGTGGGTGCTGAAGAACGACCCGTTACAGGCCTTGCCGCACAGCTTCACGGTTTCCGCGGAACCCCAACTGTCGCTCCCCACGATGGGGCCCTTCACGCCGAGCTGGCGCGCCTGCTGCACGATCAACGCCACCTCGTTGTAGTACTGCGGCGTGAACAGCACCTGGGCGCCCGAGTTGCGGATCTTGGTGAGCTGCGAGCTGAAGTCGGCGTCCTTGGTGGTGAAGCTCTCGAAGGCGACCACCGAACCCGCGCCGTGGAGCTTCTCCCAGGCGCCCTTGAAGAACTCGGCCAGGCCCTTGGGATAGTCGCTGGCGACGTCGTAGAGAACCGCGGCCTTGGTGAACTTGAACTCGTTGGTGATGAAGTTCGCCAGCACGGGCCCCTGGAACGGATCCAGGAACGGCGCGCGGAAGACGTAGGGGCGGTCCTTGGTGGTGTTGGGGTTGGTGGACCAGGGACTGATCATCGGGGTTGCGCGATCCTGGGCCACGCCGCCCGCGGGAACCGCCTGCTTGGAGGACTGCGGCCCGACGATGGCCAGCACCTCGTCTTCGGTGATCAGCTTGGTGGCGGCCTTGACCGCGGACTCGGCCTTGGACTCGTTGTCCTCGATGACGATCTCCACCGGATGTTTCTTGCCCCCGACCTCGAGACCGCCGGCGGCCTTGATGTCCTCGAGCCACATCTCGGCCGCGAACTTGGAGCCCTCGCCGACCTTCGGAATGTCGCCGGTCAGCGGGACGTTGAGGCCGATCTTGATGGTCTGGGCGGAAATGCTCGTCGCCAGGGCGAACAGGCCCGCGAAAACCATCGCCATGAGTAACGTAAATCTGTGTTTCATAGCTGCCTCCTTTCAGCGGCTTGAGAAAAAATTCTAACACCGTCCGAGAACAGACACAACTCTTTTCGCAAATACCTGAGTTCTCCGCTTTATTAACTACTTTATTATGAATCTATACGCCCCCATGCCATTGGGGTCAAGAACTTTTTTGGTCTGCGCAAAGGCGTCCACTAGCGCCTTTCTTCCGGTATCAGGCCGCGGGGCGCGAAGCGCAGGACCAGCAGCAGCACCAGCCCCATGACCACCAGGCGCATGTGGGCGGCGCTCTCCATGAGATGGCTCCGCACGGGGCTGTCCGCGGACAGCGGCGATGTGATGAAATCCATCAGCCACAGCCCCATGGGCTCGGCTTCCACCCAGAAGTACCACACCACGAACCCCCCCAGGACGGCGCCCCAGTTGTTGCCGGAGCCGCCGACGATGACCATGACCCAGATGAGGAAGGTGAAGCGCAAGGGGTGGTAGGTGTTGGGGGTGAACTGGCCGTCCAGGGTGGCCAGCATGGCGCCGGCGATGCCCACCACCGCCGAGCCCATCACGAAGACCTGCAGGTGCCGCGCGGTCACGTCCTTGCCCATCGCCTCGGCGGCGGTCTCGTTGTCCCGGATAGCGCGCATCATGCGGCCCCAGGGCGATCGCAGCGCCGCCTCGGCGAGCCACATCAGCACCACCAGCACCAGCGCGAAGAGACCCGCGTAGCACAGCTTCACCACGATGGAGGACAGGTCCACCGGAGAGGCGCCGAGGCTGTCCGCCCATTCCCGGAACCACGCGGCGGCTTGCAGGTCCACCTCGTAGGGGACCGGCCGGGGCAGGCCGGTGACGTTCTTCACGCCCCGCGCCAGCCACTCCTCGTACTTGAGGAAGGCGACGATGATCTCGGAGATGCCCAGGGTGGCGATGGCGAGGTAGTCGGCGCGCAGCCCGAGGCTGATCTTTCCCGCGGCCCAGGCCGCGCCCGCCGCCAGGACGCCGCCCACGAACCAGGACAGGACGACGGGCAGGCCGAAACCGCCGAGGTAGCCGGTCCGCGACGGGTCCACGGCCTCGATGGCGCGTACCGCGGGCTCGAACAGCGCCCGGGCCGCGAAGTACCCGGCCGCCACCACGAGCGCCACCGCGAGCTTGCGGTAGACCGGCTGCCGCATCCCGCGATAGACGAGCACCGCGGCCGCGATGGTGACGAGCGCCATGGCCAGGGCCAGCACCACGCCGGCGCCGCCCGCGTGCCATGCCGCGCGCACCGGCGGCATGGACACGAGCACTCCCGCCAGCCCGCCGAGGGCGGCGAAGCCCATGACCCCGGCGTTGAACAGACCGGCGTAGCCCCACTGGATGTTCACCCCCAGGGTCATGACGGCCGAGATCAGGCACAGGTTCAGGATCGTCAGCGCCAGAGACCAGCTCTGGCCGGCGCCCACGAGGCAGATGAGCGCCGTCATGGCAGCGAACAGGACCGGCTTCCTCGGAGTCCGCAGCGCCCGGGCCAGGCGGACGGAAAAGGGCGCGGGGGCGTCGCTCATGACGACCTCCCGCTGAAGATGCCGGTGGGTTTCACCAGCAGCACCACCACCAGGATGAAGAACGACACCGCGAACTTGTAGTCGGTGGAAAGGAACTGCACCAGGCCGTCCGGGCGCCAGCCCTCCGGCCCCAGGTACGCCAGGAACTTCCGGTAGGGATAGGTCAGCAGCACTTCGGAGAAGGCCACCACGAAGCCGCCGACGATGGCGCCCAGCGGGTTGCCGAGCCCGCCGACGATGGCGGCGGCAAAGATGGGCAGGAGCAGTGACAGGAAGGTGAACGGTTTGAAGCTCTTGTCGAGGCCGTAGAGCGTGCCGGCCACGGCCGCGAGACAGCCGACGATCAGCCAGGTGACCGCCACCACCCGTTCCGGGTTGATGCCGGACAGCAGCGCCAGGTCCTCGTTGTCCGAGAAGGCGCGCATGGACTTGCCCGTTCGGGTCTTCTCCAGGAACCAGAAGAGGGCCGCCACCAGCACCACGGCCACCACCAAGCTGAGGGTCTGTGTGGTCTTGATGGCAAGGCCTTCCGACAGTCCGGTCCAGGCCTTGAATTCCCGCACCGTGAAAAGAAAGCGGGCGCCGTCGGTGAAGACCCGGTCGGCGGGACCGATGATGAAGCGGATGACCCCGTTCAAGACGAACATGACCCCTACCGACACCACCAGCAGCATCACCGGCTGCGCCCGCGTGCGCCGGTAGAACCGGAAGACCCAGCGGTCCGTCAGCAGGCACAGCCCGGCGGTGACCGCCATGCCCGCGGGCAGCGCCAGGAGCGCCGTGGGCAGCGGCCCGAAGGTCACGCCCCCGTGTTGCAGCAGCCAGGTGAACAGGATGGTGACCATGGCGCCGAAGGCCATGATCTCGCCGTGGGCGAAGTTGGAGAAGCGCAGGACGCCGTACACCAGCGTGACCCCCAGGGCGCCGAGGGCGAGTTGGCAGCCGTAGGCGGTGGCCGGGACCACCAGGAAGTTGGTGAGCAGCACCACCGCGTTGACGATGTCCTGCAACGGGTCACCCCCCGAGAAACGATTTCCGGACCTCCGGGTTGGCCAGCAGCATTTCCCCAGTGCCGGTGAAGCGGTTGCGGCCCTGCACCAGGACGTACCCCTTGTCCGCCAGTTCCAGGGCCTGGCGCGCGTTCTGCTCGACGATGAGCACGGCGACGCCGCTCTGGGCGATGTCGAGGATACGCTCGAACAACTCGTGGGTGACGATGGGCGAGACCCCGGCGCTGGGCTCGTCGAGCATGAGCGCCCGCGGCCGGTTCATCAGCGCCCGGCCGATGGCCACCTGCTGGCGCTGGCCGCCGGACAGCTCGCCGGCGGGCTGGCGGCGCTTGTCCCTGAGCGCCGGGAACAGCCCGTAGACCTCGTCCAGGGTGCCGGAGATGTCGTCGTCCCGGACGAACGCGCCCATCTCGAGGTTCTCCGCCACCGTCATCGAGCGGAACACGTTGTCGGTCTGCGGCACGAACCCCATGCCCTTGCGCGCCCGCGCCTGTGGCGCCAGCGCGGTGATGTCCTCGCCGCCCAGGTGCACCGATCCCGAGCGAAGAGTCAGCATGCCGAAGAGCGCGCGCATGGCCGTGGACTTGCCGGCGCCGTTGGGGCCCACCACCACGGTGATCTCGCCGCGCTCCGCGGCGATGGCGCAGCCCCGGAGGATGTCCGGGCCGCCATAGCCGCCGACGAGGTCCGCGCCCGCCAGGAAGCTCATGAGGTGCGCTCCCCTCGCGTGACCAGTCCTCGCCCAAGGTAGGCTTCGATGACCCGCTCGTCGGATTGCACTTCCGGAGGGGACCCCTGTGTCAGAACCTTGCCTTCGGCCATGACGATCACAGGGTCGCACAGGAGCGAGATCAGCTCCATGTCGTGCTCGATGATGCAGAAGGTGTAGCCGTGGTGCAGGTTGAGGCGCAGGATGGCGCCGGCGATGTCCTTGAGCAGGGTGCGGTTGACGCCCGCGCCGACCTCGTCGAGCAGCACGACGCGCGGCTCCGCCATCATGGTGCGCCCCAGTTCCAGCAGCTTCTTCTGTCCGCCGGAAAGGTTGCCGGCCAACTCCCCGGCCACGCGCTCGAGCTTGAGGAACTCGATGACCTCGTCGGCGCGGGTGCCGTTGGCTGCTTCCTGGCCGCGGATACGGCCCGGCCTGAGCCACACGTCCAGCAGGTTTTCGCCGGACTGGCCCCCCGGCACCGTCAAGAGGTTTTCCCGGACGGTGAGCGTGGAGAACTCGTGGGCGATCTGGAAGGTACGCAGAACGCCCTTGGCGAAGAGTTCGTGGGGCGTAAGCCCGGTGATGTCCTCGCCGTCGAGGTAGACGTTTCCGGAGGTTGGCTTGTGGACGCCCGCGATGACGTTGAAGAGGGTGGTCTTGCCCGCGCCGTTGGGGCCGATGAGGCCCGTGATGGCGCCGCGTTGGATTTCCAGAGAGGCACCGTCGACGGCCCGGATACCGCCGAAGTGCATGTGCAGGTCTTCTACGGCGATCATCCTTCGACTCCGCTTCGCTTACGCTCCGCTACGCTCAGGACCGACGGACTTCGGACGCTCGGCCGTTCGTCCTGAGCGTAGCGAGTCCTGAGTTTGTCGAAGGGCGAGCGAAGTCGAAGGACCCCGTCCGCTGGCGAGACCTACCGGTACTTGACCGTCTCGAACTTGCCGCCCTTGACGGCGATCTGGCGGTAGTTACCGGCGCTCTCGCCCGGGCCGATCAGTTCCACCGCCGAAGCACCGACATAGTCCACGTCGCCGCCGCCCGCGAGGATCTTGAGCGCCTTCGCCAGCTCGCCCGGATAGATCTTCTCGCCCGGGGCGTTGGCCACCATCATGACCTTGTCCTTGAGCTTGCCGCTCTCGGACGACTTCGCCGCCTCCATGGCCAGCATGATCAGCGCGGCCGCGTCGTACGATTCCGGCACGAAGGGGCTGTCCGACTTGACCTTGGCGGCCTTGGCGATCTCGCCGAGCTTGGCCGCTCCCGGACTGTCGGTGCCCGGGTGGGCGCCGATGGAGCCGTCGAGGCCCTTGCCGATGGCCTTGATCAGGGAATCGCTGATCATGCCGTCGGGCAGATAGAACTTGTCGAACGCGCCGGTGTCGAGGGCGCCCTGAATGATGCCCTTGCCGCCCTGGTCGGCGTAACCGGCCACGATCAGGATGTCGCCGCCCGCGGCGGCCAACGCCGCCACCTCGGCGCTGTAGTCGCCCTTGCCGTCCTCATGAGGGGCCGAGATGGTGATCTTGCCGCCGCCCTTCTTCACGTTGGCGGCGATGCTGTCCGCCAGGCCCTTGCCGTAGTCGTTGTTGGTGTAGGTCAGCGCCGCCTCCTTGATCCCCATCTCCTTCAGGATGTCGGCGATGATCGCGCCCTGGCGCGCGTCGGACGGCGCGGTGCGGAAGAAGAGGCCGTTGTCCTCGATGGTGGACAGTGCCGGAGAGGTGGCCGACGGCGAGATCATCACGATGCCGTTGGGCTTGGCCACGTTCTCGAGCATGGCGATGGTGACGCCGGAGCAGTCGCCGCCGACGATGGCGTTTACCTTGTCCGAGGTGACGATCCGCTCGGTGGCGGCCGACCCGGCGGCGGCGTCGCCGCAGGTGGAATCGGCGCGCACGGATACCACCTTGGCGCCGCCGAGCAGCGCGCCGCTGTCACTGACCTCCTTCATGGCAAGCTCGGCGCCCGCGGCCATTTGGGGTGTCAAAGATTCGATGGGTCCCGTGTATCCGAAGACCACGCCCAGCTTGACATCGGCGGCGTAAAGCGCACCGGCGTTCATGACAATGAACAGGATGGCAACAATCAGTCTTTTCATGACGACCTCCTTGGTTGGGAACGGCATGTCGGACGACATTAGCCGAGTTGTCAGGCGTATTGCAACTGCCGTCGCGCGCGCTCAACCCGGCAGTTGCCTGACTCCGTTCAGTGCGGCGATCTTGTAGGCCTCCCCCATGGTGGGAAAGTTGAAGACGTTGTCGATGAAGTAGTCGATGGTGCCGTTGAAGCTCATCACCGCCTGGCCGATGTGGATCAGCTCGCATGCCTGGTCGCCGATGATGTGCACGCCCAGCAGATGTCCGCCGTTGGGCTCGAACAGCAGGGTCAGCATGCCGTGGGGATCCCCGATGATGCCGGCCTTGGTCACTTCCTCGTAGGTGGCCACGCCCTTGGCGTAGGGGATGCCCCTGTCGTCCAGCTCGTTCTGGGTATAGCCGATCATGGCGATCTCGGGGATGGTGTAGACGCACATGGGGAAGCGCGCGCGGCGGCCGCCCGCCCGGTGCCCGAGGGCATAGCTCGCGGCCATGCGGCCTTGCTCGTTGCTGGTGGAGGCCAGCGCCGGGAAGCCGATGACGTCGCCGGCGGCATAGATGCTGGGGATCGACGTCTGGAAGAGCTCGTTGACCTTGATGAGCCCGTACTCGGTGGTCTCCACCCCCACGTCTTCCAACCCCAGGACCTTGGACGCCACCTCGCGCCCGCTGGCCACGATCACCGCGTCCGCTTCCAGCGCCCGGCCGTCGGCGAGGGTGACCCGTGCCCTTTCTTCCGATCCCGGCATCCGCTCGATCTTGTCGTACCACGCGTTCCAAACGAACTCGACGCCGGAGTCCTCCATGCGCCGCATGAGCAGATCCACGAGCGATTTCTCGGCAAAGGTGAGGAAGGAATGGTCGCGCTGGATCAGCGACACCTTGCACCCCAGCACCGCGAAGGCCGAACCGTATTCCGCCCCGATGACGCCGGCGCCCACCACGATCAGCGATTCGGGCAGGGTCTTGCGCTTGAACTCCAGTGTGAACACCGAGTCGGAGTCGTAGATGACCTCGTTGTCCACCGGAATGTCGGGAGCGAAACGAGGTCTCGATCCGGAGGCGATGATGATCTTCTCCGCCTTCAGCGTGATGGACTCCATGGGGTTCTTGAGCACCCACGCGTGCACCGAGTTGGGGCCGTCCACGGTGGCGTGGTAACCGCGGTAGACGTCAATGCGGTCGCGATCGCGATAGGCCTGAAGCTGGTCCTCCATCGTCGCGATGCGCCGTTCCACCACCTTGCGTACGCGCACGAACAGATCCGACAGGGTGATGTCCTTCTTCTGGGTGAAGTCGGTGCCGTAGAACTGGCGGTGGCGCACGCCGCGCAGGTAAAGGATCGCCTCGCGCAGGGTCTTGCTGGGGATGGTGCCCGAAAGGAGGGTAATCCCGCCCAGGGTTTCGCGGCGCTCCAGGATGGCTACCCGGGCGCCCATCTCGCACGCTTGGACGGCCGCCGTGAAGCCCGCGGGACCGCTGCCGATGACGAGGACGTCGTAGTCGAAAGGCTGCATGGGGTGTTGTCTCGCTCCAGCCTGTTGCGTGCGGGTCGTGGAACGCCGATTCCAACGATGTGTTGGCAGATCGTCGGAGCATGCATAGCAGATCGGGCGCGGAAAAGTCACGCACGGCGTGAAGGCGCCGTCACACCCAGGCTTCGGTCAAGGCGCGGTAGACCAGCATGATGCCGGTGCCGATCAGCAGCGCGAGGATGGCCCGGTTGAACATTTTCTGCGGGACCCGGTCCTGAACGCGCAGGCCCACGTAGAAGCTCGCCAAAATGAACCCGGTGACGAAGAGCGACAGCTTCAGCGCCTCGACCGTGAACAGGCCCCAGGTGGAGATGGCGACCACCTGCCAGAACTTGGCCATGATGAACGCCGTGGAGATGGCCTTGACGAACTCGGCCTTCTCCAGTCGAAGGCCGTGGAGGTAGAGCGCCATGACGGGCCCCATGGTGTTGGTGAGGCCCAGACAGAGGCCGCCGACGAACCCCATGACCGGCGACATGAACCGTTCCGCGCGTGGCGGCGTGGTCAGCGTGAAGGCGAACAGGCCCGATACCGCGAACACCACCACGACGCTTCCCAGGATCAGGTTCAGGGTCCACAACGGAAGCTGGGTCAGCTCCCAGGTGCCGAGGAACACGCCCGCCAGCGCGAACAGGAACATGGACGAGAAGCGCCGGAACATCTCGGTGGGAATGCCCCGGCGGAAGATCTGGCTCAGGTCCATGACCACGCTGGGGATCAGCAGCACGACGATGGCCATGCGGATGTCGAGCAGCAGGGTCAGCATGGGCGTGGCGATGAGCGGGAACCCCATGCCCGTGGCGCCCTTGACGAAGCCGGCGAAAAAGATCGTGGCCGCCACCAGGACCAGGGTTCCGTCAAACGCCACGGATCAGGCTCACTCGGGCTTCCATCGCTTCTGCACGTCCTGCAGCCGCTCGCCCTTCGCCACGGGCACGGCGCGCTCGTCCAGCTTGGCGCCGATGCGGTGGTGCTCCCCCCGGACCGCCAGCGCCGCCTCGTCGTCCAGCTCCGCCGGCCACAGGCCCAGCGAATAGCCGTGCCACGGGTTGCCGTACTTGAGCTCCGGCATGCCCAATTCGTCCCAGAGCTTGCGCGCCCGCTCCATGTACTCCCGGGTGGGCAGCGACACCGGCGGGAACTCGGCCTTCT
>JAPPNE010000188.1 GCA_028818775.1 Deltaproteobacteria bacterium
CGCCGAGGACCCGCTTCGCGCCTCCCCTGCGCCACTCGGCGACGTGGGCCTCCCCCGCCTTGGGGCCGGTCCGTCCTTCAACCCATTGCCTCGCGGAAACCTCGCCACGTCCCTACACCCTCTCGGCTCGCCGCCTCCGGCGGCATCGCTCCACTCATGCCGTCCGCCTCGCTGCGCTCGTCGTGAGCACACCCGGTTCCGCTTTCACCTCGTCGGCGCGCGCTTCGCCCGTCGCTGGCTTCCGCACTTCGCCGTGCACCGGTGTCTGCGCCACTGCGGGCGCCACTGCCCAAGCCTCCGGCGCTGCACTTCGCACCTCCGCCATCGGCTCTGTCAGCACCGTCAGCACTCCACGCATCACCCCGTCCGGCCCCGGTGCTGCCGATGACGACGACGATCGTCGACGCGCCGACCTCGTCCGCGCGTCAGTCTTCAACTCCTTGCCTCGCGACAACGTGCCGACATCCGCTCGGCTCGTCGCCTCCGGCGACATCGCCCCGCTCACGCCGTCCGCCTCGCTGCGCTCGTCTTCGGCATCGCTCCTCCGCGTTCGCGTCACCCGGTGAAGCCTTCGCCTTCACCGGCTTCTGCACTTCGCCATCCTGTACTGTCCATTCCAGTGTCACCGCCTCTGCAAGAGCCTCCGGCAGCGTGCTTCGCACGACTGCCTTCATCACCTCCCGCACTGTCCGCCACTCAATCGCCGTGGCGGCTCCCTCCTGCGTGCCTCACCCGCGTCGATTCCCCTTCGCTCATACCTCGGGTTTGTCGTTCCTGACCGCGTGCCGCGGCTTTGGTTTTCACACCGGACGCAGCTCGCTGCTCCGGTAGTCCAGACGCGCGCCTGTCATACACCATTCGGCGTTTCAATGACATGCCCCGTCAGGCTCTTGCCGGACCCGAGTGTATGCTCCGGAGAACCGCGGCTATCGTGGTGAAAAGGTTGACATTTTTCTGCACGCGGTTCTCCAGGGAACCGTCCAAGTTCCTTGGAGAACCGCCAGATTGCTCGCAGAGATGCTCTCGCAAACCATGGCCACCAGTTTGACACCGTCGCCATGGACCTCGGTTCGAGACTCCATTCCCGTCCCCCGGGCGCCGCCGAAAGGGCAGTCTTCCATGACAGACGGCTGACTCTTGACGCGGCGGCTTACAACCCTGAACGAGCAACTGGTGACCTTCGATAAGCGGTTGGCAACGCTGGGCACAACAGTTGTCAGGCTTGAAAACAGCAGGGAAGGTTGCTTCGGGAATCCAGCGTTATGGGTCACCCCGCCAATAGAAGTCTCGAAAAGCACGTGAGTCCTACCAGAAGAAGGCGACCCCGGTGCTGTAAATGATCAAGAGCACCGAGTAAGTCATGCATTCGGCCGGCCTGCATTCGGACCCCTACGTACACTGGTACGCTTACGGGCCAATGGTTGTTGCAATCGGTCTTGCCCTGTCGCAAAGAGTTATAATGGACTTTGATCGCCCCGTTGCTGTGCATTCCTGTCAAGCATTGTCCGTAATTTCCCTCAATCGGGTTTGCCATGATCGACCACAATGTCGATCCGGCACGGGAGAGTTCCGCCGCCTCCGCGCGTGCGTCTTCCCTGAAACCTGAGCTCTCGGTGGAGACACGAGTTATTTCCAACCGTCCGACTTCCGGTAACCGAATACGTAACGTCGAGCGTCACGATGACCATCAGGCTTGCCTATCTCATTGAGCGCGTCCCGCAATCGGTAGAGCAACGTGTACGCAGCACGAGAGACCGGATGCGCCCGATCCTGCAGGAGGCGCTAAGGGCAGAATGCCGACTTCTGTTTCGAACGGCAGAAGAGTCCGAAGCGAGACATCCGGGAGCCCAAGTCCCCGTACAGATAGATCCCGCGTATCCAGTCTCGCTCCAGGGAATCACGTTTCCTGACGAAATCGAAACCGTCATGCTTCTTGCCCGCTACAGGGCGGCCCTTGAAGCGACCCGCGACGGCACGTCAAGGCTACTGAGGTTGAGGGAAGAGCTGTCCGAGAGACCGGACCCGGATCGATGGATGTCTGCGGATGCTTCCGATCTCCAGGCAGTTTTCTATTGGGCACAGGCCCTGTTGACGGCGCTCGACCAGCAAGACCCCCTTGGGACCGTGTTTTCCGTTGACGAAGACATCCTCGGTGTCTACGAGTACGACGCGTCCGGTCCGTCGTACGACGACCGTGTGGTCAACCGGGCGACGATCCGGCTGTACTGGGCTGTCATCGGACTCGTATCGGAGTGGCTCGGCTGCAAGGTTGAGGACTTAACCATCGTCGTCCTCGCTCACGAGCTTTCGCACGCGTATACGCAACTGGGCGCCGACATCGAAGGCCGAAGATGGTCCGCCGTCAAGTTTGCAAGGCTGGAAGCGGCGGTCGCGGAGGGACTGGCCCAGTACTACACCGACCGGGTGTTGCGGCGGCTCGCATCCCGGTATCCCGAAGCGCTCTCCGCGCACGAGAAGATGCTTCCGCACCAACCTGACATCTACAGGACTCACCAGAACTGGCTGGAGGATTTCACCCCGGAAGCCATCCGGCGAGCCATGCTGGAGATGCGCAGATGGAACGAAAGGACGCTTGGAGACCTCGAGCGCAGGCTGATCGAGGCACGGAACAACCTTGAACCCGGGCACTAGAATGGTGGTCCGTGTTCCCGAACCGCATTCGCGTGCCGCCAGTCTGCACACCAACGCCCTCGTCTGGATTCAACAACAGGGACCGGTGCCCCGCGGCGATCAGTCCGAAGCGCCGTTGAGAAGCTCGTCCTGCAACCCGCGGGCCGCGGCGATCATCTCTTCCAACTCTTCCTGCTCGCCCGCGTCGAGCATCTCGTTACGCAGTCTCGTCGCCAGAATATAGGTGGCGCGGAACGTCCTCTCGATGAGCGGGGCTAGCCTTGCCGCGGAATTGCCCTCGTCCGCGACCGCAGTGAGCGCGGCGAACCGGACGAACTCCGGGGCCGTGAAACCGCGCGCCTCGGCAAAGACCGCGATGCGCTCCCATTCGTGTTCGAGAAACCGGATCGAGTGAGGCCACCGTTTGGCTTCCGCGCCCGTCGTCCCGTGATCGTCGGATAGGCTCCTGTTCAACTCCTGCCTCCTTTACATCGCCGTCGCAGGCCCGCTCCGGCGACTTCCATACGCATCCCGGAGATGTGTAACCCGCTGCGTCACAATTCCATGTCCATCTCGATCCGCTTCTCGCGCGCCGGCGGTTCAGGCTCCGCTGGCTTGCCGGCCGGGAGCCCGGACTCGATGCTCTTGTCCGGGTCGGACGGCGCATCTGTCTCCCGGTCCAACCGCTCCCGGTCGAGCGACGCCTCGCGGCCGATCTCGCGCCGGGCGGTTTCGCCGATCCCTTCGAGGGCCGAGATGCGCTCCCCCGTCACCGCCCCAAGCCGTTCTCTGAGCGCAGCGGCATCGTCGGTGACCAGCTCCGCCCTGTCCCGCGCCCGTGAGATCTCCACATAGAAGGACTTGGCCGTGGTCAGGTGAGGATGGTTCGCCTCCATCGCGGCGATCACGTTGTCCACCGTGCGCCCCTGAAACGCGTGCACGGTCGATGCCCATGCGTGATCGAGATGGCGAAGCTGCGGGTCATGGCCGTCGAGCTCGAGGCGGCGCCCGTCCTCGAGGCGGAAGGAAACCCGCCCGTTTCCGACTCCTGAAACCTCGGCCGTGGCGCTGTTCACGAGCCCGAGACCCGCATGGTTGCGCGTCCAGCGGATGCGGTCGCCAGCGCGAAGGTCGATGGGTTCGGTCCGATAGACCTCGGTCCCGCCCCTCCGTCCACCGATCTGCGACGGCTTCCAGGCGACGGTCGCCCCTTCCGGGCCTTCGAGATTGACGATCCGCCTTCGGTGATCGACGCCCGCAACCCGCCGTTCATCGCCCTTGTCGATCCCCAGGCGTTTGTACGGGCGGTGGAAGGCCACCACGTCGCCGGGAGCGTAGTTGGATGCAAGCGCCTTCTCCGCGTTGGTGTAGCCCTTCGAGACCAGCCGTTGCGCATGCAGGGCGGGACCCGCGATCCGTTTCTCGCGGACCAGGCGCTCGCGGATATGGGCGTTGATCCCCTCGCGCAGTTCGTGGCTCGGGGCCATCACCCCGGTGCGCTCGCGTTCCTCCGGGGAGAGTCTGAGCCAGCGGGCGGCGACCGCGCCCGCTAGGTTGTCGGGGTTTACCTCGGCCACGTTGGAGCCGAGCTTCTCGAACGCCTTGCCGATCTCGCCCTTGAGGCTAGCCTCCACGGCGGCTTTCAGGCCGGGTTCGCGCTGGCGCATGATCTCGTCCATCACGGCGGTTTTCATGCCCGCCTGCTGGAGTTGCGCGAAGGGTTTTCCGGCATCCACGGCATCGAGCTGCTTCGCGTCGCCGACCAGCACCAGCTTGGGAATGCGCAGTTCGCTCGCGATTCTCAACAGATCCCTTGCCTGGACGGTGGAAGCCAGCGAGCCCTCGTCCACTACCAGCACCGTTCTGGCGAACGCCGCGCGCATCTCCCTCGCACCCCTCTTCGTCAACCGGCCCTCGGCGACTCCGGCGTTTCGCGCGAGGAACCGTTGCAGGGTTTCGCTCTCGATGCCGGACTCACGGGCCAGCGTCTGCACCGCCGAAGCGGAAGGCGCGAGCCCCACCATGCGCCAGCCCTTCCTCTCCGCGAGCGCCCTGGTGCGGTGGAGCATCCGGGTCTTGCCGGTCCCGGCGTAGCCCTGCACCCCGACCGTGCGGTCCTTCTCCGACAGGATCAGCCGCACCGCCTGTTTCTGCCCGGCCGTAAGCGGCCCCCTGCGAAGACTGCGGTCGACCATCCAGCCCCGCATCGGCGCCTTGCCCCGGCCCGCGCCGCTCCGCATCAGCGCGATCGTCTCCCGTTCCCCGGCCACCGCGTGATCGGTGGTGAGACCGCCGCATTCCAGCGCCGGAGCATCGTGCAGGCGACCCTCGCGCTTGAGTTCGTCAACTGCCCGCTCGATGGCCCCGACCGACGCCGCGCCCGGACTGTAGGCGAGGGCGGCGCCGAGCAGATCCGTGTTCGAGAACACGGCGTCGCGTTCCGCCAGATGAACCAGCGCCCAGACCGCCGCCTCGCGCGCGGGGTCCGTCCGCGTGGCATGCTCGAACAGGTCCGCCTGCCGCGGCGCCGCGTCCTTGCCGGTTTCCCTTGCCCAGTCGCGTTCCTGCCCAGCCCCGTCCAGACTCCGTTCCATCGCCACGGCAACCAGGGACCTAGCGTCGAAACCCAGTTCGGCGGCGTGTTTCGCCCAGGTCCCGCGCAGCACGTCCTTGTCCACCTCGCGCTTGTGGGCCCGCGTCATCAGCGCCGCGCGCCGAGCGAGGTGCTGGTTCCCGGCCGTGCCGCCGAGGCCTCGGCCCTCCATCGCCGCCTCGATCTCGGCGCGCCGGGTCGAGAACGCCTCGACGGTGTCTCGGGACACCCCCGCGATCTCGAACCGCCCGTCGGAATGGGTCTTCTCGATGGAGTAGCCGAGCTTCGCCAACTCCCTGGCGAGTTCGCCCCGGTACATGGCGCCGAGCAGCATCTTCGAGGCGTAAAGACTCTCGTTCGCCATGGTGCGCCACTTCCCGTCAGCGCCCTGCACCATGTTGGCAATCACCGAGTGGGTGTGCAGCGCCGGATCGAGGTTCCTCGACGTGTCGTGCCTGAATATCACGCTAAAAAAATTATGCCATAAAAATCAATAATTTAAATGGATATCA
>JAPPNE010000189.1 GCA_028818775.1 Deltaproteobacteria bacterium
GGCGACGGCTCTGGCCACCATGGCCTGCGCCTGGGCGGGAGTGCCGCGCTTTTGCTTGTGCTCCTCGGCAAGGGCGGGCGTCGACGTGCCATCGCGTTTTGCGCGCTCGCGCTCGGTGGTCGCGCACTTCGGGTTTGCGCCTCGCCAATGGCAATCTGGAGAGGTTGACCGCACGGGAAGCATCTCATGCGGCGACGCGATGATGCGCGCAGCGCTCTACGAAGCCGCCAACGTCTTGCTCGGCGCACGACGCGGTGGCCGTGGCTGAAAGCCTGGGCGATGGGTGTGGCGAAGCATCGCGGCAAGGCGCGCGCGAAGGTTACGCCCGCGCATCGGCTCGGCGTCATCATGCACCGCATATGGATGGTAGTGAGTTTCGCTGGAAACGCGACGGCGTGGATGACGTAGCCGCCTGGCATCGAGAATCCAAAAGGAGGAGAATCGGAAAACTACGGTAGCTTCCGCTCTTGCGGAGGATGCTCCCGCGGAGATAAGGGACGAGGCGAGTTCGCCTTAGGCCCAGCTCCGCTCCGTCGATGACGGTGCGAGGGTGTATGACAGATTGTTCCGCCTCGTTCTCCGATCCCATCCTGTTGACGGCTCCAGACCGGGAGCCGATCACATAGAGAAGCGAGACCCCCATGGAGCATCGTCTAAAGCCAAAGGTGGAACAGATCTGGAAAAACCAGGGCAGAGAAACTTGACTTGGTTGCCCCGATTATGGAGGGGCCTAAGTCCGACAGGCTGATAGCCCAAATTCGGTTTGAACAAGAGATGCTCGCTCGGCCTGCACGGGTTTCCCCCTGTCGTTATTCGCCTTTGCAAACCCACGCGCTTGGCGATGCGCCGTTTGACACCAGGCCTTCGGAATCGCTAGTTTGAATCCGTAGCCTGTCTCACCTAATTTTTACCGCCCCCTAAATTATTTGTTTCTCCATGCAACGAGGTTTCGATCTCAAAGGGGGCGGCATGAATATCAAAAAGAGTTTTTTGAGCCGTATCGCGCGCCGCAATAGCGCCGCACAGGATGAATCGGAAGAGGGGTATGAGATTCCGCCTCCGACGGCCTTCGAACCGAGCGTTCCGAATACGACGGGAAATTCGGAGGACAAAGAGCTTGGTTCGCATCAGGAACTGGAACTGATCGCTTTCGGAGAGCCTGCGCCAACCGGTTCGGCGAACCGCGTGGACGCGGTTGATGGCGGTGATGTTCCCGCCCTCGAGGCATTGGCCGGGCCGGTCACGGATGAGTCGCCGGATACGCCCGAACCGCCTCGTGAAGTAACGCCGTATGAGGAATATGGCCTCGATCTAGAGTTGCTGAGCGAGACGGAATCAAAAGCGTCGCGGGAAGAAACAGAGTCGTCTCACGACGATGAAGTCGTAGCCTCGGAAGTAGCCGATAACGTCGCGGAGGCGTCTGCGCCCGAAGCGGGAGTGCCGCAGGAAACCGAGCCTGGGGCCATGGACGAAATCGCTCAGGAGGTGGAGGAACCCCTGGCGCCGATCACGGATGAGTCGCCGGATGAGCCGTCGCCGCAGAGCGGTGCAGCGTCGTATGAGGAATATGGCCTCGAACTCGAGTCGCTGACCGAATCGGAATCAGGAGCCTTGCCAGAAGAACCGGAACCGTCTCTGGATGAATCGTTTTTCGAAGATGGAGCCGCCGCCTCGGCAGCAGCCGATAGCGCCTTCGAGGCGTCTGCGCCCGAGCCGGGGGTCATACAGAGCAGTGAACCGGATGCCATGGACGAAATGGTTCAGGAGGTTGAGGAATCCCTGGCTGCGTCGATCATGGATAACGCGCCGTATGAGGCGGTGCTTTCTCAAGATACCAAACCGGATGAAGAATACGGCGATGACTTCGAGGCATTGGCTGCGCCTGTCTCGGATGAATATGCTGACGCGCCCGAGCCGGTTCACGAAGAAGACAAGAGCGTCTCGCTCGTGTCCGAAAGCGTGGCGGATGCGGCTATGCCTGAGCCGGAGGTCATTCAGGAGAGCGAACCGGAAGCTGTCGGTGACACCGTTGCCGAGGATGAGGAGACACGAACGGCGTCGGTTTTGCAAGATTCACCGCATGAAGACGAACCGTCGCTCGTAGACGAAGAAGCTGACTCGGAGATAGCCGAAAGCGCCGCGGAAGCTGCTGTACCTGAACCGGAAATCTCTAATGAGAGTGAGTCTGCGGAAGATATCACGGAAGAGGTTGGGGAGCCCCTCGCGGCTGCGGTGATGCAAGACTCGCCGGATGAATCCTTGGAACCCGTTCTTGCGGAAAACGGTATTTCCCCCCTCGTGCGGGACGCTCGCGGCGTCTGGCGGCCTGGCAAGGGATTCAGCCGGGGCGAATTGCGCGAAGCGGGTCTGAACCTTGCCGATGCCTCGCGCCTGCATATCCGCCTCGACAAGCGTCGCCGCAACACGCACCCGGTGAATGTCGCATCCCTCGAACAAGCGAAGAGCGGCGTTTGAGGGGCATGAACCAGCAGTGAAAGGGAACAACGATGAGCGAATCCGTATTGCAATTGAAAAATTATCATGGATCCACCGAATACGACGAGGAAAATGAGACCCTGCATGGCATGGTTCTCCCCACGTACGGGATTTGATTACATACGAAGCCGAAACCCCAAAGAGTTGAAAAAAGCACTTCCTGGAAGGCGCCTGGTGAGCATCCCGGGGGTCGGGGTAATTGGCGCAATGGCGACTCAAGCCTTCGCGCCGCCGCCATGTGAAAATGGCCCGCGCCAGGAATCGCGCAGGGAACTCTCCTGTCAACTGCCGGTTTTTCCACAGGTTTTCCCCAGACTACGGTTGTGGAAAACTACCGGTGATTCTTCCTGGTTCACTGAGCATATGAGAGCTTCAAGCGCGAGCGTGACTTCTCCACCGGACTCGGGCTCGTTCCGCGCGAATAGAGTCTGAGAGGAATGCGAGTAGGCCGGAGGACGGGCAAGGGTAAACGGTTGTCGAGACGGGATCGGGAAAACCAAGTGTGTGGAACGGACTGCCAAGCCCGGGGACGTGCCAATCACTATACGGGCCCGCAGCAAGTCAAGCGCCGTAATCAAGAGGCCGGATGTGCGACTGAGCCAGGCCCCATTGCGCCGAACCCTCCGAAGAAAACGGCTTGCATGCTGGTGAGCGCCATGTACGTCACATAGTTTCGTTCGGGCCGTGACAGGCAGGTTGATTTGACCGATTGAAGACTTGCTTCCAGTTTCTGCGTAGCAACCGCATCCGGATTTCCTTTCTGGGCTTGTCCGTGTCTGTCGCAGCGTCCGCGCCCCTGGGTGGTTACGACTTGGACCCAGCCCGATGTCCTGTAGACGGCGCCGGTTTAACGCGGGGTCTCGATGAGAACGGGGGTGATGCCATAGAGCTCGGTCCAGTCCTTGGGCAGGCGCCGTCGCGCGCTGGCAAGGATGTGCGAGTCCAGGATTGGGAATTGTGATCCGAGTCAGGGTGAGTAACCTCGGGTTGTCGACCACGAGATGGGGTAATCGGGTTGGCCACCGAACTACCGCGTGTAGCGGATGTTCCTCTGTCATATGATCGAGGCGAGGCCGGGATGGTCCGGTCTCTACGCGCCCGCAGGAGGAGCAGCAATGAACCATTTTGCAGGACTCGACGTGTCGTTGGAGTGGACGAGCGTGTGCGTGGTGGACGCGGAGGGCGGGATCGTCCGGGAGGCGAAGGTCGCGAGCGAACCCGCGGCCCTCGCGGCGTTCTTCACCGGGCTGGACTTCGGCGTGACGCGCATCTGCCTCGAGGCGGGGCCGCTGTCTCAGTGGCTCCATGACGGCCTGGCCGAGGCCGGGCTCCCGGTGGTTTGCGCCGAGACGCGGCAGCTGAAGGCGGTGCTCTCGGCGACGGTGAACAAGAGCGACCGCGACGACGCGCGCGGGATCGCCCAGCTGGTTCGCGCGAACCTGATTCGCCCGGTGCACGTGAAGACGGTGTCGAGCCAGGAGAAACGCATGCTCCTCGCCAACCGAAAGTTCATGCTGAAGCAGCTGTGCGACGCCGAAGCCCAGATCCGGGGCACGCTGCGCAACTTCGGGCTGAAGATGGGCAAGGTCACCCGCCGCGGGCTGGAGGCGCGGGTAGGGGGTCTGGTCGCGGATCGCCCGGAGCTGGCGCGCCTGGTGGCGCCGATGCTGCGGGCTCGCTCTGCGTTGCTGGCGGAATACGTCCGGCTGCACAGGATGATGCTGGAGGCGGTACGCGTCGACCCGGTCTGCCGTCGCCTGATGACGGTTCCCGGCGTGGGTCCGGTGACGGCGCTCACCTTCCGGGCGAGCGTCGACGTGCCATCGCGTTTTGCGCGCTCGCGCTCGGTGGGCGCGCACTTCGGGCTTGCGCCTCGCAAGTGGCAATCCGGAGAGGTCGACCGAACGGGAAGAATCTCCAGGTGCGGCGACGCGATGATGCGCACGGCGCTCTACGAAGCCGCTAACGCCTTGCTCGGGCGCACGACGCGGTGGTCGTGGCTGAAAGCCTGGGCGATGGGTGTGGCGAAGCGTCGCGGCAAGGCGCGCGCGAAGGTTGCGCTCGCCCGCCGGCTCGGCGTCATCATGCACCGCATGTGGATGGACGGCACCGAGTTCCGCTGGAAACGCGACGGCGTGGATGAAGTAGCCGCCTGACGTCGGGAATCCAGGAGGAGAAGAATCCGAAAACCAAGGTAGCTTCCGCTCTGGCGGAGGATGCCCCCGTGGGGACGAGGGACGAGGTGAGTTCGCATCCGGCCTAGCTCCGCTCCGTCGGTGACGGTGCGAGAGCGTTCGAGAGATTGTTCCACCTCGTTCTCCGATCCCATCCTGTTGACGGCCCCGGACCGGGAGCCGATCACGTAGAGAAGCGAGACCCCCATGGAGCATCGTCTGAAGCCAAAGGCGGAACAGATCTGGAAAAACCAGGGCAGAGGAACTTGACTTGCTCGTCCCGATTAGAGAAGGGGGAGGTTCTTCTTGCGCAGCCTGAGTACCCAACCGATAAAGCCGTCTCGAAGGAGCAGTTTACATGCGACGGTGCTGAAGCCGAGCATGGCAACCGGCCGCCTCTGGATGCCGACGAGGGTTTTGTAGCCGATGTAGTGGATATAGTAGTAGCGGGCGACGAACCCGTTCCACCGCCTTCTCTCGCGAAAAGCGGAGATGGAATGGCAGTCGGGGGCGAAAATCTATCTTTCTTACATAATCGAACAGCCCACGATCATTTTTTCCCCGTAGAGTAGCCCACCTTCTTGTGGAGCGATTTCAAGAGAGCCAGCGGGTGGATGTTCTCCATCGTCTGGGTTTTCCCCCGGTACGCATAATCCCTGAGCGCCTGATAGTAACTCTCCGTATCCGGACCACGAAATCCCGGAGGATTTGATTCAAGGACTCATCGTACGGACAGCATATGCAACAGACCCAGGGAAACTTCGCGGAAAGGGCGACGATCCGGCAATCCTTACGGCTGCCGGTGCGCGCCGAATGCGCCGACGAAGCTCTGTCTCGCACCGTCCTCGGTGCCGGAAACGCCGAAGATGCCGGCGGCCGAGCCGGGGTATCGCATGGCGGCCGCGCCCGGCGCCCCGGGACCGTAGAACCGCCCGCCCCAGCCTCCGTTATAGGGGTAGACCGGCGTCGTCGCCGCCGGGTCCTCCGCCGCACCCATCCTGGCCGCGCCCCGGAAATGCCCCGACTCCGCGTCCGTATAGCCCAGAAGCTCGGCCTCGATCAGGATGATGGAATCCGGCACGGGGGTGCCGCCGGAAACGATATTCTCTATCGCGCCGCTCACAGTTCCCGCCGCCGACCCATCGCCGAACGACGCGGTCAGGGTCGCGGTCGCGTCGAACGGCCTGACCACGCCACCCATCGTGTGAATCCCGGTGGCGGGACCGCGATACTGCGCGTTCCCTTCGAGCGCCTGGAGGTCGGTTCCGCCTGCGCCGACTTCGAACGACCTGTTTCCCGACGCGAACGCGCCCACCGAAGGCAAGACGGCGGGACTGTTCAGCCAGATGCCGAAAACCAGATAATCCTCATCCGGCGCCTCCCGCTGGGGCTGGGCGGGGCCCGACCCGGTGAACGCATAACCGGAGATGGCCGTGATCCGGCCTGCGCCGTCGATGTCGAGCGTGCACTGCTGCCCCGCCCCGCAGGAGAAGGTTCCGTGCAGGGGGTTTGAATCGGAGTCGCCGTCGTGGTCGTAGTCGCCCATGAACGACCCGGCCGACTGATCGGCGGGGGTGAGGACGACGGAATCGGGAATCCGATCGAGCCGGACGGGCGCGTTCCTCACGGACGCGGCGTTCTGGGCCGGAATCACCCGCGTCTGCGAGATGTCGGTGTAGGCGTGGGCGTAGAGGCCGCCGTCGATGCTCGACAACTCGACACCATGGAACCCGCCCCAATCGCCGATGCGCGGCAGCGGCCGTTGCTCGTTCGTGGGAATCGCGCCGGCCGCGTTCTCAGTGCTTAACACGGTGGCGGCGCCGCCGTCGGTGTCGATCCGGACCCGGAACCGGCGCTCCGCCGGGCCGCCGCTTCCGGTGTCCGCGCCCCAGGTCACCCTGGCCGCAGCCGGCAACACCCCGGCCGCGCCCGCGAGGCTGGTTCCCCGGGTCTCGGTCGTCACGTCGTCCGCCGATTCTTGGGGGGTGATATCCCAGGCCGAGTGTTCGATGCGTCCGGCCCCTCCCGCATCCGCCACCAGCACCTCCACTATGCCCACCCGCCTTCTCTTCGCGGCGTCGGTGTCCTCGTCATCGCCGTTCGCGGATTCGAACAGCCTCGCGTTCTTCGTTCTCAGACTCCTCATGTCGCGCGTCTGCCTCACCATGTCGGCGAACCTGACGGCGTCCCGGCTCGCACGCTCGGCCTTGCCCAACTCCGCCACCACCTCATCGGCCGCCTTGCGGACGTCGGACTCGACCGTGGCCGCCTGGGCCCTGTCGTTCGCCGCCCTCGCCACCTCGTAGGCCGCCTCGACGGCATCCGCCGCATCCTTCGCACGCGTGTAGTTGCGCACGTCGTCGGCCTCCTGTATTCCGGTGAGCGCCTCCTGCGCTATCCTGGCCGCCTCCCGGACCGCATCGAAAGCCACCTGCGCCCTTCTCCTGGCGTCGGACAGGCTCTCCCCGGCCGGGGCGCCGCCCCCATTGCCGCCGCCGCAGCCCGCCAGCGTAAGCGCCAACACCGCCGCCAGCGTGAAATCGCAGAATCCGCGAACGGATCTCATTTTCCTGAACGTCATCTGGTGAATCCTCCCGGATTGGATGGACAGAGAGATTCATTCCTGCGGGCGGGTCCAATGATGATCCCACACTTTTGCGCTTTTGCCAAATAAATCCCCGCCTCGCGTGAGCCACGTACTCGACCCGGAGGTGGCGGTTCGCCTGATGCCGGCGGTTCTTCTGCTGGGGATCGTGCACGACCGGCGTCTGCTGCGCGAAGCGCAAGTGAACATCTCGATCCGGTGGCTCATCGGTTACGAGCTGGAGGAGAGGCTGCCGGACTATTCGAGCATGACGAGGATCCGGCAGTGCTGGGAGGAAATTCGGTCCAGGGAGATATTCCAGTGCACGGTTCGCTCGTACCTGGATATGAAAGTGACCATGGGAGAAGTGGTTCACGTGGACGCCTCATTGATTCAGGCGGACGTGAGTTGGGAGAGTCTGGTGGAGTGTCACGTAGAGGAGATGATTGGGGGAGCACCCCTTGGAGGAAAAGGCAGAAGGATGGCGGAGGCTGCCGTGGCGGGGGTTCGGGGAAAGTGAGCCGGACGGGCCCGAAAGCTGGCCGGCTTCGGTGTGCGCGTCTACCCCACGGGGCGGAAGGTCTACGTGGTCCAGTCGAGGGGGCCGGGAGGGCCGAAGCGCAAGGCGCTTGGCCGTCACGGGGAGATATCGTGTGAGGAGGCGCGCAAGAGCGTGACCGTCCTCATCGACCGCATCAAGCGGGGGAGTATCCTGCGCCCGCGGCGGAGTTCACGGTGTCCGGACTGGCGGAGCGCTTCATGCGCGTCCACGTGTTGGAGCACTGCAAACCGGGCACCGCCGTGGGCTATCGGCACACGCTCGAGAAACACGGCCTGCCGTCTTTGGGAGAGATGGTGCTCGGCGAGGTCGCAGGAGGCGACGTCATGGCCCTGCACCACCGTCTCCAGGATACGCCAATGCGGCCAACACGGTGGTCGACGTGCTGTCCAGAATGTACGTGCTGGCCGAGGCGTGGGGTCTCGCGCCGCCCGGGAGCAACCCGTGCCACGGGGTGCGCCGCTACCGGAGACGCCCCCGCGAGCGATTCTTGACGCACGAAGAATTCCGTCGCCTGGGCCGCGTGTTGAGGGACTTGGAAGCGGACGGATCGGTTTGGCCGTCCACGATTGCGGCGATTCACCTGTTGATGCTGACCGGATGCCGCAAAAGCGAGATATTGGATCTTCGCTGGGACGATGTGGAACTTACTGCGAGCGAGTTGCGGCTCAAGGACGCTAAGGCGGGACCGCGCATGGTCCATCTGACGGCACCCGTACTGGCGGTGCTTAAGGGCCTCCCCCGCTCGCCGGGGAAGGCCTGTGTGTTCTCCGGGCCGAGAGGCGGTAATCAAGAGCCGTACTTCAACCTGTGCTGGCGACGTATCCGGGCGCGGGCGGGACTTGACGACTTGCGGATTCATGATCTGAGACACTCCTACGCGTCGAGGGCGCTCGCGCTGGGTGAGGGCTTGCCCACGATCGGGAAACTACTCGGACACTCGAAGGTATCGACGACAGCGCGCTACGCGCACCTGATGCGCGATGCGGAGAAAACAGCTGCCGCCCGGGTGGGCGAGAGCATCGGAGTTCACCTGGAGCCGCAAAACGCCAATACCTGAACGCAACCACGAGGAGGTATCGAAGGTGGCGAAGCTGCAACACGGGACGCTCTCGAACCGTATGGTCGCTCGACTGAAAGTGGCGAAGGACACTGTATACTGGGACAGGGAACTGACCGGCTTCGGGGTGCGGGTCTATCCCACGGGCTCAAAAGTCTACATTGTCCAGGCCCGGGGGCCGAAGGGACCCAGTCGCCTGACGGTGGGCAAGCATGGTGTGATCAATGTGGATGAGGCGCGAAAGCGCGCGGCATCGATCATCGCACGGGTGAAGGCGGGCGATGAGACGGCTTCCGGACCGGTGCGGACCGGTGAAGTCGGCCGGCGGCCCCACGGTGGCCGAACTCGCGAGACGCTACATGAAGGAACACGCGGCGATACGCTAAAAGCCGAGTTCCATGAGTATGGTACGCTCGGTGGTCTACAAACATATCGTGTCGGCCTTGGGCCGCCTGCCGCTTGCGTCGGTCGAACGCGCGCAGGTCGCGGAACTCCACCAGCGGCTGTCCAAGACGCCCTATACGGCGAACATGGTGGTCCGCACCCTGAACTGATGTACCGGCTGGGCGAGGACTGGGGCATGGCGCCTAAGGGATGCAACCCCTGCCGCTCCATCATCAAGTACCCTGAACGCAACCGGGAACGGTTCCTGACCGACAGGGAGTTCACCCGCTTGGGACGTGTCCTCGATGAGGCCGAAACCCAGTGCGAGGTATCTGCAACCGCCGTGTCGGCGATCCGTCTTCTGATGCTGACCGGGTGCCGGAAGAACGAGATACTGGCGCTTCGCTGGGAGAACGTATCGCTGGATGAGAGCGAATTCAAGCTGCCCGACGCGAAGACGGGCGCGCGAGTGGTGTCCCTCTCGCCACCGGCTCTGAAGCTTCTCGCCGGTCTGCCGCGAATACAGGGCAATCCATGGGTTTTTCCCGGAAAGAAGCCGGGCGCGCACATAAGCGACATCGATTATACCTGGAACATTATCCGCTCACGCGCGGGTCTCGAGGACATCCGGCTCCACGACTTGCGCCATTCCTTCGCATCCAGGGTGCTGGCGCTTGGTGAGACTCTGCCGATGATCGGCAAACTCCTGGGTCATACCCAGATCGAGACCACAGCGCGCTACGCACATCTGGCGCGTGACACGGTGCGGGAGGCGGCGGAGCGGGTCTCCGAGAGCATCGCTGACGACATCCTGGGGGAAGATTAGAGGCGAGTTCGTGTTTCCCAGTGCGCCCCGTAGCGGCGCTGGCCGCGACAGGCCGTGTAGCCCGTGCGCCAGCGCAGATCGTGTCTTAACAGCGCGCAACCATAAGCGCTTGCGCCTTCAGGGTCCCGGCAACTACCCGGGCCTTGTTCTCTCCCGGCGGCCGGCGACGAACAGCGCCCCGCGCCTGTGTCAATCGCGGGCGTCGTGCTCGGCGATGCCCGCGAGCTCGACCGGAGGGCGGTCGGGGAACCAGGCAATCAGCGACAGGTTTCCGCCCATCGCCTCGACCGTCTTACGCAATGTGGACAGCAGCAGATCACTGCGCTGCTCCAGCCGCGAAACCGCGTCCTGGCCGATGCCGAGTTCGCGCGCAACGCTCATCTGGGTGAGCCTTCGGGCCTCGCGCAACTCGCGCAGCGTCATCTCCTCGGCAATCAGTTCCGCCGACCGATCCTCTATCCTGCGCCGCCGCTCGGGGTCGAGTTCCGCCATCATGGCATCAAGGCTCACGGTCATCATGATCCTCCTTCATCGGCGAGTTCGGCAAGGTGCCGCTCGAACCGTTCGTCGGCCTTGCGGATAAGCATGCGGTAGACCCGGCGTTGGCTTCTGCCCGACTTGTCGCCGCAAACAGCAGGATGGCCTGACGCGCGGGGTCGAATGCAAAGGCGACCCGCTATGCACCGTCCATTGCATTGAACCGCATCTCCTGCATGTTCACGTGCCGCGAACCGTTCAGCGTATCCACCTGCGGCCGGCCCAGTTGCGGCCCGAACTGCTCAAGCAAGTGCCCGATTGCGCAGGCCTCATCCAACTCCACGGCGCGCGTCCGGACGGTTCGATCGTGTTCCACAAGAAGTTGAGCAGAGCGAATGTGTTGGGCTTTCTGGCGTCGCAGCCGAGTTGTCTGGTGGCAATGGAGGCATGCGCGAGCGCGCAATACAGGGGTCGCGCGGTCGGTAGGCTCGGCCACGAGGTGAAGCTTATGCCACCGGTCTACGTGAAGCCATATGTGAAGCGCTACAAGAACGACGCTGCGGATGCGGAGGCAATTTGCGAGCAAGGGAATGTTCTTCTGGCGCAAGTTCGGCATTCAGCCGATGCAGAGGTCGCGTGGGGCGAGTTCCCACGCGGCGGTGGAGAATCCGAACATGACGAGCGGCCTTCAATTCTAAAATTGAGTAATCGCTTTTATATGCTTATTTGGATGGGGAAACGATTTTGCGGCGGATACCACTTTTTTGAATTGCTTAACCAATCACGATCTCTTCCTCAAGCGTGGCCGGTCGCAAAATTTTCCCTTGACAATATTATAAAAATAAGCGCAGTATAAGGATATTCGCCCAAATATAGGCAAGGAGAGTAATGTTGCCTTCTCGCTGACATTGCCTTCTCGCTGAGCTGAGATGACTCGTTAGCGAATTTCTGCAAGGGTTAGAATTCACCTTGACAAAACAGGAAATGCTATAGCAATATGAGAGTTGCTACGCATTTAACATATATAAGAGGTGTGGGGAAATTCAGGAAGGCACGAGTAAAAATATTGTCTGCCCCCGCATAGAAGGAACTACATGAGTATTAAGAATCGTCCTGATTTGTATTGCAAGCATTAGATTGTGAATCAGGAGGATAATAGTTTCAAAAAAAAATACCGAATATAAAATACAGCCCGAAGCATGAGCGAAAGGAGGTTAATTCAGAGGAAAGGCGGAAAGTTACGGAAATCCCTTTTTCTATGTATTCAGGAGGACTCACTAAATGAAGTTCAGACAAAGGACAAGCAAGCTATACGCTTTCGCGCTGGCGGCAGTGTTCGCCCTCGCGCTGGCGGGCTGCGGAGGCGGCGGCGGGACGGCAGAGGAGCCGCCTCCTCCGATGCCTAGCCCGCAGGAGCAGTGTGAGGATGCGGGTAATGTGTATGTGGGCGGTCAGTGCATAACGCCCGCAGAGCACGCGCAGCAGATGTGTGAAGGTGCCGGCGGTCGGTACAATACGGACGGTTCTTGCACCTCGGCCGCTGATCTCGCCCAAGAGATGATCGATGCTGCACGGACGGCTGCGGCCGCGGCTGCGACTGCGGCGAACGAGGCGCTCGATGCGGCGAAGGCGGCGTTTAACGGAATCGCCGGCATGGAGAGCTACGACGAACTGCACTACGGCTTGGTTTCCAGTGCGGTAGGCGCTGCGGTTCAGGCGAAGCAGGCGGCGGATGCCGCGAATCAGGCGGCCATGGACGCGACTACGCCTGAAGCCGCCCAAGCGGCCCAGACCAATGCCGAACGGGCTCGTGATGCGGCCCAGGCTGCCCTCGCGAATGCGAATATGTTCGCGCAAGCGGTGAAGGACGCCAAGACGGCTGCGGATCAGAGAGAAGCCGACAGGCTGGCCGAAGAAGAGCGCCAGAGAATGGAAGCGCAGTTGACCGAGGACCTTGCTGCGGCTGTGAGCAGAGCGATGGCGGCCAACACTGCTGCCATGTCTGCGTCTGCAAGAGCCGCTGCGGCGGTTGGTATATTAACGGGCACGGAAAACGCCACACCTCAGCAGGGCGCAGCCGCGCAGGCTGCTGCTGGTCGTGCCGCTGTCGCTGCTGCTACTGCACTTTCTGCGCATGCCAATGCAATTACCGCGCAAGGTGACAGGGACCTCGCTGCTGCGAATGCTGCGGCTGCGGCGGCTGAGCAAGCGGAGATGGACGCCGAAGCTGCTCTCGGCGAAATCAACGATGTGATTGCAATGCTCACCCAGAACAACCAGGAAGCTGCGGATGAAGCGCAGCGCGTGATGGACGTCGCAGATGCTCGCTCCAGGGCCATGGCCTCTGTAACTCAGGCGAATACGGCCGCGGATGCGGCGGAAGCGTCTGCCGATATGGCGGAGGCCGATGCTCCTGGTTCGGATGCGGCAGTGGCGGCTCGCGCCGCGGCCGTGGACGCGAGAGCGGCGGCTGACGCCGCGCAGGCTGCACTCGATGCCATTGCGGACGACGCCACCAAGGCAGAAGCCGATGCTCAGGCCGCGAATGCGGCTACGGAGGCCGGCAATGCGGAAGGGCATCAATCGACTGCGAGCATGGCGGAGGCTGATGCGGCTGATATCAAGGCCAAGGCGGATGCAGCCGAAACACAGCGTGTAGCAGACGTTGGGGCGGCCCGCACGGCGGCCATGGGTTCCGTGACGGCTGCCAATACAGCGGCCGACAATGCGGAAGCGGCCGCAGTGAGAGCAGAAACAGCAGCACCCGACAGTGCCGCAGCAACAACGGCCAGAGAAGCGGCTACAGCCGCGAGAACGGCCGCTGATGCCGCCCAGGCGGCGCTCGATGGCATCATGGACAACATGACGAAGGCAGAAGCCGACGCCCAGGCGGCGGAAGCGGCGACGCAAGCCGCGAACGCTCAGGGCAGCTACATGACGGCTTCGATCGCGGCTGATGCGGCTGAAACAGCCAAAACGGTAGGAGAGGAACAAGAGAGAGTCCGTGCCGTTACGGCCGCGACGAATGCGGCGAATGACGCTGTAGAGGCCGCCAAGGAAGCGGCTGATGATGCTGCCGAGGCTGCTGATGCGGCCGAGACCGCCAGGGACAACGCCAAGGCGGCTCTCGATAGAGCAACGGCGGCTCGCACTGACGCCACGGAAGCTCAAACGCAGTATGAAGCGGCCATGGAGGCGGCTACGGCGGCCAGAAATGCGGCCAACGATGCGATGCAGGCCTACATGGACGCCAAGGCGGCGGCCGACGGCATCGACGCGGCCGGAACCGCAGCGGACGCTGAAACTGCGCAAGGCACGGCTGAAGATGAGCAGGACAACGCCGAGACTGCGCTGGCAACCGCGATGACGCAACAAGGTTTGGCGGAAACGGCTGAAACGGATGCCGGAACCGCGGCCGACACGCACGTCCTGAGGCTGTTCCAGGCGGCGAACGGTGCTCACGTTGAGGACGATGACGACACGACCGCCAACGAGACGGCGGCCCACGTTGCGAGCGTCGGTGCGGCGTTGGCAACGATTGCGGCTGTTGATGATGGCGCTCAGGCGGCCGGCACCACCGTCACTATCACGCATCCCGGGGACACAGTGGACAACCCGGCCACGGATGACGACGAGTTTGAGGAGGGCATGCAGACGATCACGGTGAATGTTGCCGGTGCTACGGCAATCGTGGCCGAGTTCAGGGAAAGCAGGGTCGCCACCGACCTCAACAATGATGGCGATACCACCGACACCGGCGAAGCCCAAATCATCCAGACCGCCAGGAAGATAGCCGATCTCGGCGTCTTCACCGGGTACGAGCTCTGGGAGAATGACGAGGACGCCGACACCGACACGGATCGCGCCCGCGCGATCCTCTTCACCAACAAGATGAAGGGCAAAGATAGCGTTCTCGCGGTGACTGCGGCGTCGGCCAGGTCGGTCGTTGGTCAAACCGTGGCAGCGGCTGAGCTGGCCGAGGTTACGAGCACAGCAACCACCATCACGGGCGTCGAATGGACGCCATCGGGTGAGACGGCGCTTACGGGTACCCTGACATGTGGCGACGCTTGCTCCATTACGCTTGGTGAAGACGGCGCCGTGACCGCCATCAGCGGCTACACGTTCACCGGCAGCCGGGCGGCCGTAGAAGCTGTCGAAGCCGCAGATGCAATGGAAGACAACGACTACCTGGCGTTCGGTATCTGGCTGGAAGAGAGCGATGACGGCGCCACCGACACCATCGGCGCCTTCGCAGTCGGCGGCACCGGCTACGCCGTCAACGTGCAGAACGCCGTCACCGGCACCGCCACCTACAGTGGTGTGGCCGCCGGCGCCCATCACAAGACGGGCGAGGGCGTGAACTTCTTCAGCGGCGACGCTACCCTGACGGCCAACTTCGGAGCCATCGATACGGATACTGAGAGAGGCACCACCCCGCCGGCCGATACTACGCCGGGAACCATCTCAGGTATGATCAGCAACATCCGGGTGAACGGCGGTCCGGCGTTGGCGGACTCCATCGTGTTGAGGCAAGCTGATCTCACCGATGGCACCGCCACCTTCAACGGCAATGCCCGTATGGGCGCCGGCGAGATCCAGGATGATGACACCGTGATGTACCCCTTCAACGGCACCTGGAGCGGCAGCTTCTACGGCGCGACGGCCGACGATACGGATACGAGGGATGTGAACGAGTCGGTCACCGCGCCTCTCGCGGCTGCCGGCACCTTCGGCGTCACCAAGTCCGAGGGTACGGGCGATGACATGGTCGTCGAGAGCTTTGTGGGTGCCTTCGGCGCGCACAAGCAGTAGAAAATGAATGACGCCTTTGGCTTCGGGGCTTCACGGCCCCGGGGCCGGGGCGGGTTGTGAAGGAGAGCGAAAAGGGGGTTGCCCGTTGGTTGCTTCCCTCGTGATGGAGCAAACTGTACCGTTCCTTGTTTAGAGTTTGAGTCCTCGAGCCGGGAACGGGAATAACGGGTAGCCCCCACTCTTTTGATTCATCATGCAGGCGCAGATGGTAGCGAGAAAAAGGGACTGCACCCTCTCTCAGAATCGACGGAAATCGAGAGAAGGCGTAGTCCCTTTTTCATGTGACGGAATAGATCGCGGCCGGTTTCTAAAGATGAAGATCAGGTGGCGACCACCCTTTGATGTCGTCTCACCCCGAGGAAAAAAAGTCCACGCCTTTGCCGGCTGATGAAATCAAATCCGGCACAGGAGGGGTTGTTGAAAAATCCTGTTTCGGAAGCGGGAGGAATGGCGGGTCACGCGGCCTGGGAGAGCAAGCCCGATCGGCGCGTGAGGCCGCCAGGAACGCGCATTCGGCGTTTCCGGGCGGCGCAGGCCCTCCACAGGGCGAACAAACGCGCCGCAAGGGCGGCGGCCAGCCGCTTGAGGTTCACCGCAGTCGCCGTCAGGTAGGACTGGATCCGCACGTTCGCAAGGCCCCGACGCACCGCGCGCGCAAGCCCGTGCCAACTCTTCGCCTCGCCGTGGTAGCCCTCAGAACGCCACATGCGCCGGCGCCACAGCCGACGCTCCTCCTTCCCCCGGCACGCATGCCGCCGCCGCGCGCGCAACAACGCCGGATACTCATGCGGAATCAACACCACCTTGCTCC